>DTUI01000048.1:0-4049 GCA_012964205.1 Candidatus Thioglobus sp. | reverse complement strand
GCGATATCCAGCATCCCTCTAGACAAGGGGTAAGAATTTAAATTAACTAATATGTTTTAAAATATTGTTAAGTTCATCTGTAGATTTGTAATGAATAATAATCTTGCCCTTGTCGCCCGCCGCTTTAATTTCAGTTTTAGACTCCAACATTTTAGACAGTGAGCTCATTAACTCAGAGATGTGAGGCTCAATCTTTGCTGCAGCCTTAGTTTTTGGATTTAATACACGTTTAACTAACTCTTCTGTTTGGCGTACTGATAAAGATTTTCCAACAACCTGATGTGCCACCATGCTTTGATCTTCTTCATTCAAAGGAAGCATTGCGCGAGCATGGCCCATTTCGATCTTACCCTTGCTAAGCAGCTCTTTTGCATCATCACCTAATTGTAATAGGCGAATAAGGTTAGTGACACTTGATCTTGATCTACCAACAACACTTGAAATCTCCTCATGTGTCATTTTAAAATCATCAATGAGTTGCTGTAGTGCTTTGGCTTCTTCTAATGACGTGAGTGATTCACGCTGAATATTTTCAATTAATCCAATTGCTAGCGCAACTTGATCATCAATTTCACGAACAATAACCGGTACTTCGGTTAGTCCAGCAATTTTCGCTGCATGCCAACGACGTTCACCTGCAATAATCTCAAATTTATCATAAGTAACTTTTCTAACCACTAGGGGCTGAATAACACCCTGAGAAGTAATTGAGGCAGCAAGCTCGTTTAGTGCTTCTGGATCAAAGTCATCTCTAGGTTGATATTTACCACGCTGAAGATCGCTAACGTTAAGCATCTTCATGCCGTGATCAGGATCCTTAGCGCTGTTGTTAACTTGGCCTAATAGAATGTCTAGACCGCGACCTAATTTTGAAATTTTTGCCATATTAATTTAGTTGATTGATGTTTTTCTTAGCACTTCACTGGCCAAGGAAATATAAGAAATTGCACCCTTGGATGATCTTGCGTAGCTAATTGCATCTTGGCCAAAGCTAGGTGCTTCTGCTAATTTTACATTTCTAGGGACAATGGTTTTGAACACTTTGTGAGAGAAATATTGCTGTAGCTGTAAAGAAACCTCATTAGAAAGGTTGTTGCGAGTGTCGTACATGGTTCTCACCAAGCCGGTAATCTCTAAATTTGGATTAGTGGTAGCTTTAATTTTATCAATGGTTTGCATTAGTGCAGTTAAGCCTTCTAATGCGTAATATTCACATTGCATCGGAATAATAATGCCGTCAGAGGCCGTAAAGGCATTAACGGTAAGCATGTTAAGCGAAGGTGGGCAGTCGATAATAACGTAATCGTAATTACTTGCAACAGAGCGAATGGCATTCTTAAGTTTGAATTCAGAATTATGCCCACGTAATAGTGCCACTTCTGCAGCAATTAAATCAGTATTTGAGCCTAAGACATCAATGCCAGATTCATCCACATGTACGATGGCTTTATTAATATCACACTCATCTAGAAGTAGTTCGCACATAGAGTTTTCAAGTGTGTGTTTATCAACCCCGCAACCCATCGTAGCGTTACCTTGTGGATCAATATCAATCAGCAAAACACGTTTTTTAATTGCCCGTAAGGCGGCACTTAAATTAACGGCGGTGGTGGTTTTACCAACCCCTCCTTTTTGATTTGCTATTGCCAGCGTAATTGCCATAAATTATTTTCCTAAAACAGTTAACGCTTTAAGTAGGTTTGTTGCTTCGTGAACAAAATAATCTTTTTTAAGTTTTTCAATGGCTTTTTTATCCAAAGAAGCTTGAATTTTTTCCTGCGAATCTACAATCTCATCTGCAGTCATATTGTCTGGTGTTTCTTGCTCTAAATGTCCAGTCAAATCAGTTTCTTTAATTTCAACAATAGACTCTTCTTTTTCATTTTCAAGACTGATATTTTTTAGTTCAATATCAGGCACAATGCCTTTTGCTTGAATCGAGCGACCATTTGGCGTGTAATATCGAGCTGTGGTTATTTTAAGGCCATAACCTCCATCTAGCTCAATAATAGTTTGAACTGAACCTTTGCCAAATGAGGTGCTACCCATAATAATAGCGCGCTTATGATCTTGCAGGGCACCTGCAACAATTTCAGAAGCTGATGCAGAGCCTTTGTTAATTAACACCACCATTGGTGAGTCTAGCAAAATATCACCACGCTCTGTTTTAAATTTTAGCTTTGAGCTTGGGATTCTACCTTCAGTGTAAACCACTAAGCCAGCTTCATCAATGAATAAATTAGATACATCCACTGCACCATTGAGTACGCCACCAGGGTTGTTACGTAAGTCTAAAATTAAAGACTTTAAAAAACCGCCATTTTCTTTAACCAATTTATTAATGGTTTCTTTTAATAAATTAGCGGTTGGGCCTTGAAAGCTAGAAACTCGCACATAACCAATGTCCTCTTCTAATAAGTAGCCTTTAACAGTAACAATAGTGATGATCTCACGAGTTATATTAACTACAAAAGGTTTTTGATTTTTACGTAAGATAGTTATTTGTACATCTGTACCTGGTTCGCCACGCATCAAATCAACACCATCTTCAAGACTCATGCCACGAACTGGTTTTTTACCAATTTTTACAATTAAATCACCAGCTTGAATGCCAGCTTTATAGGCTGGCGTATCATCAATTGGAGAGATGACTTGTATGCCTTCATCTTTTTTGCTGATAACAATACCAAGGCCACCAAATTTACCAGAGGCGCTCTCCATTAGGCTTTTTTGCTCTTTAGGTTCTAAATAGACAGAATGAGGATCAAGGCCACTAACCATACCTTTGATTGCATTGTTAAACAACTCTTTATTATCGACATCATCTACATAAAGTTGCTTGATATCACTAAAAACAACCGTAAATGCTTCAAGATCTTTGAAGAATTGTTCTAGGCGTTGTTCTTCAGTGCTAGTTTTTGCATGTACCTGAAAAGAAAGACTGATAATTGCCGTGAAAACAGCTAAAAATAGAGAATTTTTTAAAAAATTGAATAAAATCATAATATAGTTATTTGCTTATACGAAGTTTAAATATAATACTGTGAAAACAAGAATTATTATTTCAAATTTTACTTGGTTTTGTTTTTATTAAATGGAGAAAAAATGAGAAGTTTGAATACCCTTGTATTAGCAATTTTATTATCATTGTCGACAGTGAGCTGTGCAGAAGAAAGTGAAGTTGAAAACACTCAGGTTGTTGCAAAAACAGCAGTTATTGAAAATATCCAAGAGGTTAATGAAGTTAGCGCTGAAGCCATACCAACGCCAGAAGTTGTTGAAGTTGCAAAACCTGCAGGACCAGTGCAAACTATTCAAACTGCCATTGTTAAACTGAATCAATTAACAACGGTTGCTACCTACTCTCCACAACTTATTGGTAGATTAATCCAAACAGAAGTTGCGCCATTATTTGATTTTGACCACATTGCTAGTGAAATTGCACTTGTTAGTAATTTGAGATTGGGCTATGAAGAGCAGGCATATTTTGTGACTAAAATTAAACAAAACATTATTACCTCTCTTTTATCAAGACTAACACAAACAAGATCTACTTCATTTGCATTTATTTCAGCTCGACCAATTATGGGCGGCTCAATTTCAGTTAAACTTAAGGTAAATGGATATTATTCATACGGCATGTTTTTGGACTTAATCTTCCATCAAACAGCTGACCAGAGTTGGAAAATTGCAGATATCGTTTTAAATAACGATAGCTTGATTAATTACTATCAAAAAATGGTATTAATTAAACTAAGAAGATATGGCGTATACGGTATGCTTGGCAGACTTTAATTCACCATTCAAATAATACGAGAAGAAACCATGAGTGAAATGACTTTATTAGAAAAAGACGAAGATATTGAAAAAGCAACCAAAGCTCTAAAGGCAATGGCGCACCCATTACGTCTTAAGATTTTATGTGCACTTAAAAATGATGAGTTGCCAGTGCTAGAAATTGTAAAACAAGTGGGCTCTTCACAGTCAAACATTTCTCAGCACATTGATATCTTACGAACAAAAGATATTATTGAGTCGAGACGTGATGG
>DTUI01000047.1 GCA_012964205.1 Candidatus Thioglobus sp. | reverse complement strand
GAGAATTCTTTGGCTCATCACAATTGTCACAGTTTATGGATCAAGTGAATCCTTTATCAGGTGTCACGCATAAGCGTCGTATTTCAGCCTTAGGTCCAGGTGGTTTAACCCGTGAACGTGCAGGTTTTGAAGTACGTGACGTGCATCCATCACACTATGGTCGTTTATGTCCAATCGAAACTCCGGAAGGCCCAAACATTGGTCTAATTAACACACTAGCGGTATATGCGAAAACCAACGATTATGGCTTCTTAGAGACGCCTTATCAAGTAGTTAAAAAAGGCAAGGTAACTGATGAAGTGATATATGTGTCTGCGATTGATGAACTTGAGCACACCATTGCACAAGCAAAAGCCACAGTAAATGATAAAGGCCAACTAATGGATGACTTGATTTCATGTCGTCGTAAAAATGAATTTGTATTTGTAAACTCTGAAGATGTAACTTTAATTGACATTGATTCTAAGCAAATTTCATCGGTGGCGGCATCACTTATTCCATTCCTAGAGCATGATGATGCAAACCGTGCACTCATGGGTTCAAACATGCAACGTCAAGCAGTACCTGTACTAAAGGCAGAAAAGCCATTAGTCGGTACCGGTATTGAGCGTGTTGTTGCAATCGACTCCCGTGTATGTGTTACCGCCAAACATGGTGGTGTAGTTGAGGCCGTAGATGCATCACGTATTGTTATTCGTGTTGATTCTAAACAAACTAAAGCTGACGAGTTAGGTGTTGATATTTATAACTTAACCAAATACTCACGTTCTAACCAAAACACTTGTATTAACCAAAAACCTTTGGTAAAAACAGGCGATAAAATAACTGAAGGCGATGTATTAGCAGATGGCCCATCAACTGATATGGGTGAATTAGCCTTAGGTCAAAACATGAAAATTGCTTTCATGCCTTGGAACGGTTATAACTTTGAAGACTCAATCTTAATTTCAGAAAAAGTCGTGCAAGAAGATCGTTACACTACAATTCATATTGAGGAGCTAACTGCGTATTCTCGTGATACCAAATTAGGTCCTGAAGAAATCACGGCTGATATTCCAAATGTCAGCGAATCTGCTTTGGCTAAATTAGACGAAGTCGGCGTAGTTTATGTAGGTGCTCGTGTTAAAGGTGGCGACATTCTAGTAGGTAAAGTAACGCCAAAGAGTGAAACAGTTCTTTCTCCAGAAGAGAAGTTATTGCGCGCTATTTTTGGTGAAAAAGCTAACAGCGTTAAAGATTCTTCGTTACGTATCGGTGCATCGAAATCAGGTGTAGTGATTGACGTGCAAGTCTTTACCCGTGACCGTGTTGAAAAAGATTCAAGAGCGCTTAGCATTGATGAAGAGCGTTTAGCGAAAATCAGAAAAGATATTGACGATGAGTTTGGCATTATTGACGGTGATATTTTCCGTCGTATCCGTTTAAAACTTTCTGGCAACGCATTAACCAAAGCGGTTGGTGATATTAAAGCCGGTGAGAAACTAAACGCTAAACTAATGAAGAAGTTTGACAATGCAGACATTGCTAAGCTTAAAGTTGAAGATGCAGCTGTGAATAAAGAAGTCGCGGCATTGGTTAAACAAGCCAAAGTCAAGCAAGTTGAATTTGACAAGTTCTTTGAAGATGAACGCGCTAAGATTGAGGAGGGTGCAGAGTTACCACCAGGCGTTATGAAGATGGTTAAAGTTTATGTAGCAACACGTAAAACCCTTCAAGTTGGTGATAAGATGGCTGGACGTCATGGTAACAAGGGTGTGATTTCACGTGTATCTCCAATTGAAGATATGCCTTACCTTGAAGACGGCTCAACTGTTGATGTGGTTCTTAATCCACTAGGTGTACCATCGCGAATGAACGTTGGTCAAGTATTAGAGGTTCACTTAGGTTATGCAGCAAAAGGCTTAGGTTATAAAATTGCCGCCATGTTGGATGAAAAACGCACTGAGATGGTAAAAGAAATCAGAGCATTCTTAGATAAGATTTACAACTCTTACGGAAAGCAAGAAGACCTGGCTTCATTTACCGATGAAGAAATTATCGAGCTAGCTAATAACTTACGCGAAGGTGTGCCAATGGCAACGCCAGTATTTGACGGCATTAAAGAAGAAGATATTAAGTCATTATTGAAAATGGCTGATCTTCCAGAGTCTGGTCAAGAGCAGTTATATGATGGCCGTACCGGTGAGGCGTTTGATCGTCCAGTAACGGTTGGTTATATGCACATGCTTAAGCTTAATCACTTAGTAGATGACAAGATGCATGCTCGTTCAACCGGTCCTTACTCATTAGTAACGCAACAGCCGCTGAGTGGTAAAGCACAGTTTGGTGGTCAACGCTTTG
>DTUI01000046.1 GCA_012964205.1 Candidatus Thioglobus sp. | reverse complement strand
AAGTAGATAATTATTTAGAATTAGCAAGTTGTTATACTAAGCCTATTCAGGTAAGTGTAATTATGCTGCATGGATTATCAGGCAGTGGCAAGAGCTCTCTTGCTGTGCGTCTCTCGGAATTATTGATGGCGGTTCGTATTAGTTCTGATGTTGAAAGAAAACGTTTGTTTGGCTTATTCCATGGCATTTCTAAACCCCCATTACAGGGAGGAATGTACACTGAGGAGGCGAATAAGGCTACTTATGGACGATTATTAGACTTAACCAGAATGATTACTAAAGATGGGCATTCCGTTGTGATTGATGCAACCTTTTTAAAGGCAAAGGAGCGTTATAAATTTTATCAAGCCTTTGATAAAAAAAACCTACATTTTATTGTTATTGATTTAGAAGTTGATGCAGACGAACTCCGTAGTCGCGTTCAGAAAAGGACAGAGGATGGTGGTAATGTTTCAGATGCAGATACCAGTGTCCTGGAAAAACAACTTCACTCTCCAGAGCCAATTACAAATAGTGAGAAAGTGAAAGTATTGCGTATAGATGCAAATACCTTTCCAGATCCAAAAGAGGTTGCAAGTAAAGTTCGCACCATGATCAATGCAATAGATAAAACATATTAACGTATAGGTAGTGGAGTAGAATTATAAGAAACTAACTAAACAAAGGGGTGCAAAATGAAAAGCAATTTAGGTAGAACAGATAAGATTATTAGAGCGATTCTTGGAGTTGCTATTATCGGTGCAGGTGTTTATTTAAACTCATGGTGGGGGCTGGTTGGAGTTGTACTAATTACTGAAGTGTTGATTAGTTGGTGCCCTGCGTATGCAGTGTTTGGTGTATCAACATCTACAAAAAAGTAGTAGTTATTTTGAGTGAATTTAAAAGATTTGTTTTCACATCTTTACTTATTCTTTCCCTCTCTTCGGTTGTTTCTGCCGCAGCCTATCAGCTTAGGCAAGTTGGGTCTGACTTAGGCATACCTTGGGGTATGGTTTTCATCTCAGATAATGAGATATTATTTACCGAGAGAGCCGGAAAGGCAGGCATACTCAATACACAGTCTGGCAGGGTTGTATATTTAACAGGAGTGCCGAAAGTAGTGGCGCAAAGTCAAGGTGGCTTATTGGATGTAGCTAAGGCACCTGATTATGTTCAGGGTGATTGGATTTATTTTACCTATAGTAAGTCACTTAAAAATCAAGGGGTTACCACATTAGCTAGAGCTCATTTGAATGGTAGTACATTACAAGATTGGGATGATTTATTACTAACACACTCTGGCACTGACACCAATGTTCATTATGGCAGTCGAATAGCTTTCGATGATAGTGGGCATATTTATTTTTCTATTGGTGATCGTGGCATTAGAGCAAATGCTCAGGATTTAACCTTGCATGCAGGGTCTATTGTAAGACTTAAACGTGATGGTAATATTCCAGTGGATAACCCTTTTGTAGATACAGCTAATGCCTTGCCTGAAATTTGGAGTTATGGTCATCGAAATCCACAAGGACTAGTTTGGGATAATGATAATAAACGCTTATGGTCGATTGAGCATGGACCTCGGGGTGGTGATGAAATCAACTTAATAGAAAAAGGTAAGAATTATGGTTGGCCAATCATCTCTTACGGTAAAGAGTATTGGGGGTCAGTCTCTGTGGGTGAGGGCACTCACAGAGCAGGAATGGAGCAACCTGCTAAATACTATATTCCCTCCATTGCGCCAGGAAGTTTACTATATTACACCGGGGAATCTTTTCCAGAATGGCAGGGTGATTTGTTAGCTGGCGCCTTAAAACTTCGACATCTTAATAAAGTCAAGTTGAACGAGCAAGGTGAAGTGATTGCAGAAGAGCGTTTACTAGAAGATCTTAATCAGCGCATTAGGGCGCTTGTTCAAAGCCCAGAGGGCTGGATTTATTTTTCAACAGATCGTGGTAATATCTACGTCTTAACACCAAATAAATTGAATTAATAAGGTTCATTCCGCACGGCTATATCTATGGAGTATAGTTAACAGCATGAATAAGGCTACTTTATTTAAGAAATTACAAAAAGATAAGCTGATCAAAGATCATAAAGTACTTAAAGCATTCCAGGCAATATCTAGAGAAATGTTTGTTCTTAAAGACTCCATAGATCAAGCCTATTATGATGGCCCATTGCGTATCGGTTATGAGCAAACAATCAGCCAACCAACTACAGTATTAATGATGGTTGAAGCATTAGAGTTGAAGAAAACGGATAAAGTATTAGAAGTTGGATCTGGTAGTGGCTATGAAGCGGCAATTTTAAGTCAACTATCTCATCAAGTTTATTCAGTCGAAATTGTGCCAGAGTTAGTA
>DTUI01000045.1 GCA_012964205.1 Candidatus Thioglobus sp. | reverse complement strand
TTCTTACACGTCATGAGCAGGCTGCAGCTTTTATGGCGGCGACGTACGGTCGATTGACTGGTAGGGCGGGTGTGTGCTTGGCCACACTTGGTCCGGGTGCCACTAACCTAGTAACTGCAATTGCTTATGCGCAATTAGGTGCAATGCCATTAGTGGTCATTACTGGTCAAAAGCCAATTAAAGCAGGTTTACAGGGAAAATTCCAAATTTTAGATATTGTTAGAATGATGGAGCCATTAGTTAAAGATTCTGAGCAAATCGTATATGGCCGTCAAATTCCATCGTTAGTGCGAGGTGCTTTTAGAATTGCAGAAGAGGAGCGCCCAGGTGCTGTGCATCTTGAGCTTCCCGAGGATATTGCTAGAGACGAAGTGGAAGATGAAACAGTTTTTCCAAGACAAACTATTCACCGAGTGTTTGCCAGTGATCGTGCCATTGAAAAAGCAGTGGAAGTAATCAAAGCCGCCAAAAGGCCTTTATTGTTGGTAGGCGCAGGTGCAAATCGTAAACGCATCAGACAGCCTTTATCTGATTTTGTTAATAAGATAGGCATTAAGTTCTTCAATACACAAATGGGCAAGGGTGTTTTAAGTGGCGATGATTCTCACTTTATTGGAACAGCAGCGTTTTCTTCAAACGATTATCTGCATGAGGCGATTAAAAAAGCAGATCTAATTATTAACGTGGGTCATGATATTGTTGAAAAGCCACCTTTTATTATGAAAGGTGATGAGCAAAAGGTGATTCACGTGAATTTCCATTCGGCGCAAATTAAAGACATTTACTATCCTCAGGTTGAGGTGGTGGGCAATATTAGTAATTCGATAGATAGAATAACCACAGCATTGAGTGGGTGCCACGCTTGTAATAATGAGTGGCTTGAGGCTATTCGTCAGCGTACTAGAGAGGCTATACATGCACTTGATGATGATACATCTTTTCCAATGTTGCCACAACGTGTGGTGGCTGATGTGCGTAAAGTGATGGACCATGATGGTATTGTTTCGCTTGATAATGGCATGTTTAAGCTTTGGTTTGCTAGGCATTATCATACTTATCGGCCGAATACTCTATTGCTCGATAACGCTTTGGCAACAATGGGTGCGGGCCTACCTTCGGCCATAGCATGTGCGTTGATGTATCCAGATCGCCAGGTGGTTGCTGTATGTGGTGATGGTGGTTTTATGATGAACTCACAAGAGTTAGAAACAGCAGTGCGTCTTAAACTAAACTTGATTACCATTATTTTTAATGATAGTGGCTACGGCATGATTAAATGGAAACAAGCAGCCCAAGATTTACCTGATTTTGCACTAGACTTTAATAATCCTGATTTTGTTATGTATGCACAAAGCTATGGCGCAACTGGTCATCGAATCGCTTCAAGTGAGGAGTTAATCCCTACAATGGAGCAAGCATTTACTGATGGTGGTGTTCATGTAATCGACTTGCCAATTGACTACTCACAAAATACCAAAACATTATTAGATGATTTAAAGCAATTTGATCATTAGGAAAATATTATGACTCAAGAAACTCTAAGCGTTACTCAGGCTTATACCGGTAAAAAACTGGCCGAATTAACCATGCATAATTCTATAGATGTAGATGCAATGTTGTCAACGGCAAAAAATCTACATCATCAAGGATGTCTGCCAGTATATGAAAGAATTAGCGTGTTACAGAAGTTGGCTGAATTAGTTGATAATGAACACGAAGCGTTTTCAAAGCTTATTGCTAATGAAGGTGGTAAGCCAATTGGCGATGCTCGTGTGGAAGTGACGCGTGCCGTCGGTGGTATTCATATCGCCATTCGTGAAATGCAAGATATTAAAGGCGAAGAAATACCAATGGATCTTAGCGCAGCTGGTGCTGGCAGAAAAGCGTTTACGGTAATGGAGCCGATTGGTGTTGTGGTAGCAGTGAGCGCATTCAATCACCCGCTTAACTTAGCCATTCATCAGATAATTCCTGCCATTGCTACAGGTTGTCCGGTGATTATTAAGCCAGCAACAGTGACACCACTATGTTGTTTACGTCTAGCGGAGTTGATCATTGAGGCAGGCTTGCCAGAAGGCTGGGTACAAGTGGCAATCACCAATCGTGAAAATTCTGAAAAATTAGTCACCGATCCACGTGTGGCTTTTTTTAGTTTTATTGGCTCTGCTAAAGTTGGCTGGTATCTTAAATCAAAGCTCGCACCTGGTACGCGTTGTGCACTTGAACATGGTGGTGTTGCACCGCTTATTTTTGATTCCAGCGAAGATGAAGATGGCTTTGTTTCTGGTTTGGTAAAAGCCAGCATGTATCATTCTGGACAAGTTTGTGTTTCAGTTCAAAGAGTGTATGTGCCTAATAATAAGCTAGCTGATTTAGCGCAAAAAATTGCCAACCTTGCCAAGACTCAAATAGTCGGTGATGCTATTAATGAGGATTCAGATTTAGGGCCGCTAATCTCCCCTAAAGAGACTGACAGAATAGAAACTTGGGTAAATGAAGCTATTGATGAGGGTGCTGAGTTATTATGTGGTGGCAAGCGAATCAACGAGGTTAGTTATGAGCCAACTATTTTACTAAACCCATCTAAGGATTCAAAAGTATCAACTCAAGAGATTTTTGCACCTGTGGTATGTCTATATGGCTATCAGAATATAGATGATGCAATTCAAGATGCCAATAGTTTGGATGTATCATTCCAGGCAGCTGTATTTAGTAGTAATATCTCTCTTGCTATGGATGTAGCCAAAAAACTTGAAGCCAGCGCAGTGATGATTAATGATTACACTACCTTTCGAGTGGACTGGATGCCATTTGCTGGGCGCAAACACTCAGGTTACGGCATAGGCGGTATTGGCTATTCTATGAAAGATATGCTTGAACATAAAATGATTGTTATTAAGAGCTAAAACTGACCAACAGGTTTTAATAGATTTGATAGCTAATCTTTGAATTGGTGATTATAAAGCCCAGCGTACTCACCTTCGATCGCCAATAGCTCTTGATGTGATCCTTGCTCAATAATATCACCCGCTTTAAGAACAATAATACGATCTGCTTTTTTAATAGTGCTTAGACGATGAGCAATAATGATAGTGGTACGATCTTTTTGCATCTCATCGATTGCAGCTTGAACTTGTTTTTCAGTTGCAGAATCCAATGCTGAAGTTGCTTCATCTAGAATTAAAATTGGACTATCTTTGGCAACTGCTCTAGCAATGGCTAAACGCTGGCGCTGTCCTCCAGAAAGCTTGGTACCATCTTCCCCAATATGAGCATTAAATTGACCATCCATTTTTGAAATAAAATCTGTAGCGTTAGCTACTTCTGCCGCATGTTTTATTTGCTTATCACTCATAGAGTTAAGCTGGCCCAGGGCGATATTACCTTTAACGGTATCGTTAAATAGACGTACGCTTTGATCCACAAAAGATATCTGTGAGCGTAATGAGTCAATCTCAAGCTCATTGATATCAACACCATCAATGGTAATTGAACCTTTAGAGGGTGAATAAAAACGTGCAATGAGCTGGATAATGGTCGTTTTACCACTACCAGTTGAGCCTACTAATGCAATGGTTTCGCCAGATTTTATATCAAGATTGATATTATTAAGTACCATTGATTCGGCTGAATAACCAAAAGACACATTGTTAAACTTAATAGCACCCTTGGTGTTTTTTAGTGATTTATTGCCTTGATTTTTTTCTTCAACTTCGTCTAACAGTTCAAATACACTTTCCGCAGCAGCTATTGCGATTTGCAATGGCTTGTTAATATTAACTAAGCTTTTTGCAGGTTTGACTAGCATGCCCATCGCGGTAAAGAAGGATAGGAATTCACCAGCACTCATTTGCAATGAAGTGGATGAAAAATAAACCACACTACCTAATGATAAGCCAATTAAGATATTAACAAATCCTGAATTAAAGGCGCCAGTCATATCTACTTTAAAGCGCTGTTGACGGATGTTTTTAATTAGATCATTAAATTTAGTGCTTTCTTGTGTTTGCGCATGATAAATTTTAATCAGAGAAGAGCCAGAGATATTTTCATCAAGCAGGTGGGTCATACTACCCATAGATTTCTGTACTTTTGTACTAGCGCTACGCATACGATTAGAAGAAAGCTTGACTGCGAAATAGACTAGCGGCAATAATACTAATAGGGTTAAGCTAAGTTGCCAGTTTTTATAAAAAAGATAACTTGTAAGAATAATAACAGACAGAGATGATTTGATAAAATCTAGCCAAATAGTAGAAGCTGCTGCTGCAATTTGCTCTACATCAAAGGTGAGTTTAGAAAGGGTTTTTCCAGTAGGGTGCTGATCAAAATAAGATTTAGGAAGTTTGAGTAATTTGGCAAACATATCCTGGCGCAAATCCATGATGACCTTATTAGACACCCAAGAACTGGCAGCAGTTGAAGTTAATGCAAAAATAGAACTTAATACAATCACACCAAATAAAACTAAGGCATAAATAAAGGCGGCGTCTGTTTGACGATTTGCAGCAAATAAATCATCAACAATACGACCAGTGATTTCTGGGATTGAGCTTTCCAATGCGGTTGCAAGCATCATCATTACCGAGGTAAAGACAAGCTTGCCAACGTGTGGCTTTAAGTAGATAAATAGGCGAGAAACAAACTGTTTGTACTGCATATTGCAATTACTTTATATTTTGATGATCCATATTATAACGCCTTAGGGTATCATAAGCCTTTCAACTTTGTTACTTTTCAAGTGCCTACAAAATACATCTTTATTACTGGCGGCGTGGTCTCTTCTTTAGGTAAGGGAATCGCTTCAGCTTCACTAGCTACACTTCTAGAATCACGCGGTCTTAATGTGACCATGCTTAAGCTTGACCCATATATTAATGTTGATCCTGGCACAATGAGCCCATTCCAACATGGTGAGGTTTTTGTTACCAATGATGGTGCTGAGACAGATTTAGACCTAGGTCACTACGAGCGTTTTATTCGTCAAAAGCTTGGCAAGAAAAACAATTTCACTGCAGGTCGAGTTTATGAAAACGTGATTGAACGTGAGCGTCGTGGTGATTATTTAGGTGCTACCGTTCAAATTATTCCACATATTACTAATGAAATCAAAGCATTGGCAGAAGCAGGTGCAAAAGGTGCAGATGTTGCATTGGTTGAGATTGGTGGTACTGCTGGTGACATTGAATCACTGCCATTTTTAGAAGCTATTAGACAAATGGGCCTTGAGCTAGGTCGTGAAAACACACTATTCATTCATTTAACATTATTGCCTTACATTAAAGTGGCGGGCGAGCTAAAAACAAAACCAACTCAACACTCTGTAAAAGAATTGCGCGGTATCGGTATTCAGCCGGATATTTTGATTTGTCGTTCAGAGTATCCGTTACCTGATGCAGAGCGTGCCAAAATCGCTCTATTTACTAGCGTACCAGCAGATTCGGTCTTTACCTCACTTGATGTGGATACTATTTATAAAGTGCCGAGAGCACTCCATGATCAGGGTTTGGATGATATTGTTGTGCAAAGACTTGCATTGGATTGCAATCCAGCAGATTTGAGCGAATGGGATCGTGTTGTTGAAAAGCTTAATTCCCCAGTCTCTAGTGTTGATATTGCCATGGTGGGTAAGTATGTTGATCTAACAGAGGCTTATAAATCATTGTCTGAGGCGTTATTGCACGCAGGTCTTAATACTGGCACCAAGGTTAATATTCATTATTTTGATTCTGAAGAAATTGAAAAAAATGGAACAGATTGTTTAACTGAAATGAGTGCAATATTAGTTCCAGGTGGATTTGGAAATCGAGGTGTTGAAGGTAAAATTGCAACTGTTCAGTATGCCCGTGAAAACAATGTGCCTTACTTGGGTATTTGTTTAGGTATGCAGGTTGCTGTGATTGAATATGCGCGTAATGTTGTTGGCATGGCTGATGCTAATAGTACTGAATTTAACTCAGATACGACCCATCCTGTTGTGGCTTTAATTACCGAATGGCAAGATGAGGATGGCTCTACACAAACTCGAGATATGGATTCTGATTTGGGTGGCACTATGCGTCTGGGTGGTCAAGAGTGTGCATTAGTGGAAGGGTCGCTAGCTAAAGAAGTATATGGCGCATCAGTAATCACTGAGCGTCATCGTCATCGCTATGAAGTTAACAATACCTTGATTCAGCAGATTGAAGAAGCAGGGTTAGTAATTTCTGGAAAATCAATTGACGGTACTTTGGTTGAAATGGTTGAGGTTAAAAATCATCCGTGGTTTGTTGCTTGTCAATTCCATCCAGAATTTACCTCTACACCTCGTGATGGGCATCCATTGTTTGAGAGTTTTGTTAAAGCTGCTAACGAAGCGCACAATTTAATCCTTTCTTCTTAAGGTTTTCGTAGTAATTCCTATGGTATTTAATCAGGCCTTAGATTCTTGGGATACTGATGACTTTGCCCGAGTTTTTAAGCAGACTTTTAACGCGTTAAGTCTTAAAGATCTGCCTTTAATGGACTGCTGTACTCATAGTGGTGTCATTGATGAGGCTAGTATTGAATCAACCATCCTAACAAGCTCCGCAACACAAAAAACCATCAGTCTAAAAATAGGTGTATTTTTTAGTGAAATATTATCGGGTTGCGCGTGTAGTGATGATCCATCTCAAGCCATGATTCTTGAGAACTCTTATTGTGAATTGTTGGTAGAGATTAATCGATCTGATGCACAGATAAAATTTACTTACGCTTCTTACGCTTCTTAATAAATTGCATTAAGCGACGTTTTTTAGTTACCTGACGTGCACTAAGCTCATTTTTGTTATCTTTAAATGGGTTCTCACCACTCTTATATTCGATTCTAACCGGTGTATTGGTTAACTTAAGTGCATTGATAAAGAAATTCTTTAGGTAGCGATCATAGGCATTTGGAACATTCTGAAGATGGTTACCATGAAAGGTGAGTGTCGGTGGAAAGACATCAGTCTGGTTCACGTATTTAATTTTTAAACGCCTGCCTTTTACTGGTGGTGGCTGATGCCCATGATTAGCCAACTCTAAGATTTTATTTAACGTCGAAGTTGAGTGCTTAGTACCAGCATTTGTATATGACTTAATAATAGGTGCAAATAATTTACCAACACCAGAACCATGCAATGCAGAAATATAATGCACACTGGCATAGTTAACAAAAGAGAGTTTTACATCTAGCTTACGTTTGACTTCAGATTTTTGATATTCATCTAAACCATCCCATTTGTTGATAACAATTAACAATGCACGACCTTTGTCAGAAATCATACCAAGAAGTGTTGCATCTTGTTCAGTTACCCCTTCGCGAGCATCCAATACTAAAACAACAACATGAGAGCGATCAAGCGCATCAATGGCTTTAATAATTGAGAAAATTTCAATTTTTTCATGAGTTGAGCGCTTGCGACGAATACCTGCAGTATCAATCAGCGTGTATTTTTGACCTTCGCGTTCAAACGGAATATAGATGCTATCACGCGTAGTGCCCGGCATATCGATTGCTAAAACACGCTCCTCACCAAGAATACGATTAATTAGGGTTGATTTACCAACATTGGGTCTGCCTAAAACGGCAACAGCTATACCCTCAATCTCTTCTTCCTCTTCTTCCTCTTCTTCTAGTTGCGGAAGGAAGGGTAATGTGTAATCAATTAATTCGCAAATTCCCTGGTTGTGTTCAGCAGAAATTAACTTAGGCTCACCTAAGCCCATCTCATAAAACTCTGCAGCTAGAGATTCATTCAGGCCTTCTGCTTTGTTGCAGACTAGAATTATTTTCTTTTTGAGACGTCTAAGGCGAGCAGCAATTTCCAAGTCTAGTCCAATAACACCATCTCGACTACTAACAATGAAATAGATAATATCGGACTCTTTAAGGGCGCTTAATACCTGCCCCTCAATACCACTGTCAACAATATTATCTTCATTAGTTAGGCCACCAGTATCAATAATGGTGACAAAAGTATCAGTGTCTTCATCTAGTAGAATTTCAGCGTATTGACGATCACGAGTCAAACCCTCAAAATCAGATACTAGCGCCTGACGAGATCCGACAAGTCTATTAAAAAGGGTGGATTTGCCAACATTTGGGCGTCCAACGAGTGAGATTGTAGGTAAGCCCATAATAGTTTTAAATTAGTTAAGGTCGGCAAGTTTAATGTTAATTAAACTTTGTAATTCGGAATCTTTTGAGATTTGTGATAAGGCAAGTCTATAATATTTTTTAGCTTCATCGATGTTATTATTGGCAACATAAATATCACCTTTTAATTGGCTGTATAGGCCGTCAAATTCACCAGCAGTGGTATTATCAAGAGTAGCGATTGCTTCAGAGAAGCTACCCAACTCTAATAGTATGCTGGCAGTTCTCATGGTTGCAACCTTGGCAATTAATGAGTTATCGCCATTCATTAGTGGTGATAAATGTTGCAAAGCTAGCTTATAGTTTTTATCTTTAGCAGCGATTTTTGCTTGCATTAATGTAGCTTGTGGCAAATAACCACTATCTGAATGGTTAGTATTAAGCTCTTCAAGCGCAGCAGTACTACTATTTAAGTAAAGCGCTCTTGCCTCGATTGTTTGTTGATATTCATGTGCTTTATAGGCACCTAAACCCCAGATACCACCCAAGCCAAGAACAATACCTGCAATAATTTGCGGACCGTTTTCTTTCAGCCATTTTTTAATTTGCTGAGCTTGCTCGTCTTCTGTTTTTCCAATTTCAATAAAGTTTTTCATTTTTAATCCTTAAAAAATTTGATCGCCTCATCAAGGCTAAAGGTTTGTTGCTGGTCTTGAGATTTTAAAGGCTTAATGCTTACTTGGTTGTTGTTTAATTCTTCCTCGCCAAGAATTAAAGCAAAGTCAGCTTTAGCTTTATTTGCCTTTTTAAATTGACTTTTAAAACTAGCCATGCTGATATCGTTATAGATAACAAAATTTGGCAAGGCGTTGTGAAGTTCTGATGCTATTTGCATTGATTTAAGTTGTGCTTCATCGCCAAGTGTCACCATATAAATGGATTGCTTGTGATTGGTTATTTCTGTATTTTGCTCTTCTAGTAATAAAATAAGACGCTCTAAACCAATAGCCAAGCCAACAGCTTTGGTTGGATTTCCGCCCATTTTTTCAACCAAGCCATCATAACGACCACCCGCACAAATGGTGCCTTGCGCACCCAAATCTGTTGTGGTCCATTCAAATACAGTGCGATTGTAATAATCAAGTCCGCGAACTAAGCGAGTATTGATAACAAACTCAATATCCAAACATTGAAGGTAGGCTTTAAATTGATCGAAGTGCTTGGCAGAGTCATCATCCAAATGATCCATTAGTTTTGGTGCACTGTTGATTAGTGCCTGCATGTCTGGATTCTTACTGTCTAAAATTCTTAAAGGGTTAGTCTCTAGACGTCGAAGACTATCTTCGTCAAGTTGGCTTTTATGTTCTGAAAAGTAGCTAACCAAAATATCTCGATAAGCAGCCCTTGCCTCGTTAGAGCCCAGTGTGTTTATTTCAAGTGTGAGATTTTTCAAGCCTAATTGTTGCCATAGGTTGCGAGTCATCATCATCAACTCTGCATCGACTTTAGCATCTTCAGCACCAAATACCTCGAGACCTACTTGATGAAATTGTCGGTAACGACCTTTTTGTGGACGTTCATGTCTGAACATAGCGCCCTGATAAAAGACTTTTTGAATGCCTTCACGCGGGAGGTTATGCTCTATCATCATGCGAACGCAACCTGCAGTACCCTCGGGACGTAAACTTAAAGATTCGCCGTTAGACTCTTTCCAAGAATACATTTCTTTTTCAACAATATCAGTTGCTTGGCCAATAGCTCGACAGAAAGTATCTGTTTTTTCAACCAAAGGTGTGCGTATATTTTTATAGCCATATGAGATAAATAAATCAGCAATGCTGCGCTCTACAAAACCCCAAAGATCAGAATCCTTAGGTAGTAGGTCGTTCATGCCGCGTATGGCCTGGATTTTATTACTCATGAAGGTATGTTGAGATCGAGATTGAATTGAGGTTATTTTACCGATAAAAACGAGCGCCTTACTGGTTTAGCGTAGATCTGATTTGTAATAAGAAAAAATATCAATAAAGACTAATGATAAGAAAAATAAATGTATGTTTATCAGTAGAAAAAATATCAGCACCAAAGAAAACGAACAGCGAGGCCCGAGTTTTAAATTAATTCAGCCAGGAAAAAATAAGAAATAATAGTAATGAGAATAATCTTTGCAGTTGCTGTTGTATTAGTATAAAAATCTCTAAAGTCAAAAATCAAGAATTAGAAATTCCATTTGGTACATGGCCAGTTGGTACATATTGAGAGGCAGATTCGCAGTGAGAGTGCTGATCATCAAAGAAAATATCTGCCCCAAATTCTTTCAAGAAAATGCCTTTATCAAGCCCACCAAGAAAGAATGACTCATCAATACGTATACCCCATTCACGCATAGTGTGAATAACACGTTTGTGAGAAGGTGCTGATCGAGCCGTAACTAAGGCGGTGCGAATTGGATTATTTTCAACTGGAAAGGCTGACTGAATTTTATGCAATGATTTTAAAAAGCACTTGAATGGCCCGGCCTTGAGCTCAATATTGGCTGATTTTTTTTCATTCTCTTCGAAAGCTTCAATACCTTTTTCTTGATAAATTTTCTCAGCTTCGTCAGAAAAAATAACTGCATCACCGTCAAATGCAATACGTAGCTGGGTTTCGTGAGAGTCTTTTGAGCCCTCCCCAACAATTGAAGCTGCGGCAAACCCAGATTCCAATGCTTTTTGCACATCTTGATAATTGCTTGATAGAAATAGGTCAGCCTCAAAGGCACCTACTAAATTGTGCGTACTTTCGCCACGAGTAAATGCTGCACGTGAAATATTTAATCCATAGTGCTCAATTGAGTTAAAAATACGTAATCCAGTATCCGCGCTATTTCTAGAAAGTAAAATTACATCAATGGGATTTTTCTTGGTGTTGAGTGCTAATAATTTTTTAACTAGCGAAAAACCAACACCTGGCGGCAAAATCACATCTTCATTTTCTTCTTGATGTTTAGCGTACACCTCAACACCTTGTTGTTTGAAAATTTGGTGAGACTCATCTAAATCAAATAATGCTCGTGATGAAATTGCAATTACTAATTTATTTTTAGCTTTTGGGTCTACAGCATCTGCCATGATTTTCCTTGGTATTTGTCTAAACAGTAATCTAGCCACTTCTCTATGAAAAGATTAAGCTCCCATTGTATATTCATATCGTTACACTGAGCTAGAAATGGGTGGCTAGAGTTAAGTGTCGTCTCATTACATACTGAGATTACCTCCAG
>DTUI01000044.1:40112-41191 GCA_012964205.1 Candidatus Thioglobus sp. | reverse complement strand
AGTGGTTTTTTTGTCCAAAAAAAAGAGTGCAATTGCACTCTTTTTTGGTTACTTTGTAAATTTTTGTATTAGCCTTTCATTTGGGCTGCTACTTCGTCTGCAAAGTTTTCCTCTTTCTTTTCAATGCCTTCGCCTACTTCATATCTAACGAAAGAGGTTACTGTAGCATTGTTAGCCTTAGCAAGCGCACCAACCGTTGTATCTGGGTCTTTAACAAAAGCTTGGCCATATAGCGTCACTTCGTTAACAAACTTCTTCATACGTCCGACAATCATCTTTTCAATAATATTGTCAGGCTTGCCAGATTCACGAGCTTGCTCAACAAAGATTGCCTTTTCTCTTTCTAATAGGTCAGAATCAAGTTCATCTTCAGTAATACACTCAGGTCGAGTAGCTGCAACATGCATTGCAATATCTTTTGCAAGTACTTCGTCGCCACCATCTAATACTGCTAATACAGCGATACGCTCACCGTGCTTATAAGCGCCAATAACACCAGTATCAACTGTAATGGTTTGAACACGTCTGATTGACACGTTTTCACCAACTTTAGCAACGATGTCTTCACGAGATTTTTCAAGTGAATCACCATTTTCTAGAGTTTGAGACATGAACTCTTCAATGTTAGCAGGCTTTGTTTTAAGAGCTAGAGCGCCTAGTGTATCAACGAAGTTGATAAAAGCATCGCCCTTAGTAACAAAGTCTGTCTCAGAGTTTATTTCTAAGATTGTTGCTGTTTTGTTGTCATCGCTAATGTTAACTTTAACTAAGCCTTCAGCAGCAACACGGCTAGATTTTTTAGCAGCTTTGGCAGCGCCTGAAGAGCGCATTAAATCGATCGCAGCTTCCATGTCGCCATTAGTTTCAGTTAGGGCTTTTTTACAGTCCATCATGCCTGAACCAGTTCTTTCTCTTAATTCTTTAACTAAAGCAGCTGTAATTGCCATAATTATCTCCTATGAATTATTTGCACAATAGGTAAGATAATCTCGCCTATTGTGAATGGTTGTTTGTTATAAATTATCCAAGCTTTGCAATAATGTCAGCTTTAGTGTCTTTACTATTGATTTCAACACCTT
>DTUI01000044.1:2720-40012 GCA_012964205.1 Candidatus Thioglobus sp. | reverse complement strand
CCAAGCTTTGCAATAATGTCAGCTTTAGTGTCTTTACTATTGATTTCAACACCTTTTTCTTTTGCAAGTGTCACTAAATCTGCTTTCAACATTGCATTAAGATCTACTGAAGGCTCTGCAGCTTCAACTTTCTTAGCAGCTGGCTTTTCAGCAGCTTTTTCAGCAACTACTGGTGCTTCAGTCGTAGTCTCAGCTTTCTTAGCAGCTGGCTTTTTCTTGGCAACAGATGCCTTAACTTGAGTTGCACCTGCAGCAGCTTTTGCTTCTAAAATTGAGTTAGCAATTTCTCTTGCATAATAGCCGATCGCTCTAATAGAGTCATCGTTGCCTGGCACAACATAATCAATACCTTCAGGATTGTGATTTGTATCAACAATACCGATAATTGGAAGGCCTAATTTTTTAGATTCTGCAATGGCATTTTTCTCATGACCAATATCGATCACGAATACAACATCAGGAATACCACCTAGATTTTTAATACCACCAAGACTACGCTCTAATTTTTCCATCTCACGAGTCATCATTAATGATTCTTTCTTAGCAAACTGTGCAAAATTGTCTTCCGCTAAAAACTCAAGATCTTTAAGACGCTTGATTGAAGCTTTGATGGTTTTGTAGTTTGTCATCATGCCGCCTAACCAGCGGTGATTAACGTAAGGCATGCCACAACGAATTGCTTCTTCTTTCATGATATCAGTCGCTGCACGCTTAGTACCAACAAAAAGAATTGAACCGCCAGCAGCAGCTGTTTTTGATGCAAAATTAAGAACATCGTTAAACATTGGTAATGTTTTTTCTAGGTTAATGATATGAACACCGTTACGAGTACCGTAGATGTATTTATCCATTTTTGGGTGCCAGAAGCGTGAACGGTGTCCAAAGTGTACACCTGCTTCAAGCATTTTTTTCATTGACGTTTTTGCCATTTTTATTTCTCCATGGGGTTGGTGAAGTGTCTTGTGACACTTCCTTCCACAACTCCTAACAATCAACCCTTGTTTACAAGGGCACCCTGATAGCTATGTCGAGCTGTGTGATACATTAAAACGAGTTAGGCGCTTGATATACAAGCGCCTAACTCAACATTTGATTTTTTCTCAGATATTAATACTAAGTAAAAATCATAAAAGATGCAATTATACCGAACTAGTGCTGATCTATCAAGCACTTAGGTGGTAGGAATGCTTACTACTTAGCCTTTGCTAATTCTGCACGCATTGCATCAATTGTAGTTTTATAGTTATCCGTATTGAAAATTGCTGAACCCGCAACAAAAGTATCTGCACCAGCTTCTGCAACTTCACGGATATTTTCAATTTTTACGCCACCATCGATTTCTAGACGAATATCTCTACCACTTGCATCAATTAGTTCGCGTACTTGACGACATTTTACTAATGTTTGTGGAATGAATGATTGTCCGCCAAAACCTGGGTTAACTGACATCAGTAAAATCATGTCTAGCTTGTCCATTACGTTTTCAAGTACGTGCAACGGTGTTGCAGGGTTGAATACTAAGCCTGCTTTACAGCCCGCTTCTTGAATCATAGCTAATGTTCTATCGATGTGCTCAGATGCTTCAGGGTGGAAAGTAATGTATGAAGCGCCGGCCGAGATAAAATCAGGGATTAGTCTATCAACAGGCTTGACCATTAAATGCACGTCAATTGGTGCTGTTACACCGTGGTTTCTAAGCGCTTCACATACTAGTGGACCAATGGTTAAGTTTGGTACGTAATGATTGTCCATTACGTCAAAGTGAACGATATCTGCACCATCACGCAATACGTTGTCTACCTCTTCTCCAAGCTTGGCAAAATCTGCCGCTAAAATCGAAGGTGCAATAAAATTTTCTTGTTTCATATTTTTTTCCTTAATTTATTTCTAATGTTTATTTTACTTAAAAGTCAGTAATGATTTACCAGTCATTTCGGTTGGTTGCTCAATATCCATCATTGCTAGTAATGTTGGTGCAATATCAGAAAGAGAGCCCTCACATGGTGGTGCAATACTGGCTTCTCTTGAGCTGACAAAAATTAATGGTACAGGATTGTTGGTATGTGCTGTATGTACTTCATGGGTCTCTGGGTTAACCATTTGCTCAACGTTTCCATGGTCTGCCGTAATAAGTATTTCAGCGTCAGTTATTTTAACTGCTTGATGAATAATACCAAGACAAGTGTCAACCGCTTCAACCGCTTTAATGGCAGCATCAAGCTTGCCTGAATGTCCAACCATATCCGTATTAGCAAAGTTACAGATAATTAAATCGTATTTTTGACTCTCAATGTTTTCAACTAATTTATCTGTTAATTCAAAAGCACTCATTTCAGGCTGTAGGTCGTAAGTGGCAACATCAGGTGAAGGAATAAGAACTCGATCTTCACCATTAAATGGACGTTCAACGCCGCCATTCAGAAAGAACGTAACGTGAGCATATTTTTCAGTTTCGGCAATTCTCAACTGAGTCATGCCTAGATTTGCCAAATATTTTCCTAAAACGTTATTAAGCTTTGTAGGTGGATAGGCCACTGGCAAGTTAAAATCTTTTTTGTATTCTGTCAGACAGATGAATTGAGTCGGCACAAAGGTGCCTCGTGAAAATCCTTGGAAATTTTCATCAGTGAAGGCTTGAGTAATTTGACGTGCTCGATCTGCACGATAATTCATAAATATAAGTACATCACCTTTATTGATTGACGTAGGCGAATTAATGGTTGTGGACTGAATAAACTCATCAGTTTCACCACGCTCATAAGCTTGATCGATAGCTTCTAGTGCTGTTTTAGCCAAAAATTTAGACTTTCCTTGTGAGATTAATTCATACGCACAACGCACTCGAGACCAGCGATTATCTCTATCTAATGAAAAATATCGGCCAATAATTGAAGCGATTTCACCGGTGCCTATTTCAGTGATTTTGTCTTCTAAGCGCTGTATATACTGCTTAGCACTCTTTTGGGCGCAATCACGACCATCGGTAAATATATGTAGGTAAACATTTTGACAGTCGTACTTACTAACCATTTTAAGCATGCCGTGAATTTGTTCTTCATGTGAGTGTACGCCACCATCAGACAAAAGCCCCATGATGTGTACAGCCTTGTTGTTTTCCTCAGCGTATTCTAGCGAGTTTCTTAATACCGGATTTCTGTAAAAATCACCATTAGCAATCTCATTGTGGATGCGAGTATATGCCTGCTTAACAACTCGACCAGCACCTAGATTTAAATGACCAACCTCAGAGTTACCCATTTGCTCACCTGGGAGTCCAACCTGTTTGCCACTAGTCAGAATAAGAGAGTGCTCAAACTGATTGTTGAGCCGATCCCAAACTGGTGTTTTTGCCAAGGCGATGGCGTTATTTTCAACGGTATCAGAGTGGCCCCAGCCATCTAGAATAAGTAATAATTTGGTGTTCTTTTTAGATATCATAACGTTAGCAAATGTCTTTAATAAGTGGATTAAACATTGAATAAGAAGTGTACCACATCGCCATCTTGTACAATGTATTCCTTGCCTTCAGAGCGCAATTTTCCAGCCTCTTTGGCGCCTTTCTCGCCAGAAAATTCAATAAAGTCGTCATAACTAATGGTTTCAGCACGGATAAAGCCTTTTTCAAAATCACCATGGATTTTGCCCGCTGCTTGTGGTGCGCTATCACCAATATTAATGGTCCATGCGCGAACCTCTTGAACGCCAGCAGTAAAGTAAGTTTGCAAGCCAAGCAATGTATATCCTGCACTAATTAGTCGGTCAAGACCAGATTCTGTTTGGCCCATTTCATCTAAAAAATCTTGCTTTTCATCAGCATCAAGCTCTGCGATTTCTGCCTCAATATCTGCACAAATTGCCACTACTTCAGAGCCCTCATCTTTGGCAAATTTTTCTACTACATCCAGGTGCGGGTTATTTGTAAATCCGCTTTCACTGACGTTGGCCATGTACAAAACTGGCTTAATAGTGAGCAATTGAAAGCCACGCAACAATTTTAATTCGTCTTCGTGAAAGTCCAGGCTTCTAATACTATGACCCTCTTCCAAAACTGGTAAGATTCGCTCTAATAATTCCCTAAGTGGAATGCCGTCTTTTTGGCCAGATTTTGTATTCTTAAGAGCTTTTTGCATGAGTTTTTCAACGACGTCAAGGTCGGCTAATACGAGCTCTGTATTGATGATTTCAATATCATCTAGAGGAGATATTTTGCCAGCAACATGAATAATGTCATCGTCTTCAAAACATCGTACTACATGAACAATGGCATCCGTTTCACGGATATTAGTTAAGAATTGATTGCCCAGGCCTTCGCCTTTTGATGCGCCTTCAACCAGGCCGGCAATATCAACAAATTCCATTGTTGTTGGTAGGATTTTTTCAGGGCTAACAATCTTAGCTAGCTCTTCAAGACGCTTGTCATTGATAGGAACAATGCCAACATTCGGTTCAATGGTGCAGAACGGGTAGTTTTCCGATGCGATGCCCGCTTGAGTTAGTGCATTAAATAAAGTTGATTTTCCAACGTTAGGTAGTCCAACTATGCCACATTTAAATCCCATATTTTCTCCTTATGATTAGCGCTAACGTATTAATGCTTAATCTTTTGTGTGTAAGTTTTTCATAGCCTTGTCAATATCACCTTTAACGATATCTTCGATCACCTGTAAGGCATCAACCATGGCATTTTGAATTTGTGTTAATTCGCTTTTATTAGGCGCATGCAAGACATAATCGGACACCTGAGATCTATCACCAGGATGACCAATACCAAGACGCAATCGAAAGAAGGACTTTGTGCTAAGCGCCTTGATTGTATCACGCAAACCATTATGACCGCCGTGACCACCTTCAGCTTTGAGTTTTGCTATGCCCGAGTCAAGATCAAGCTCATCATGTACAACGAGTATTTCTGAAGAGTCGAGTTGATAAAACTTTGCCAATGCCTGAATAGATTGCCCAGAGCGATTCATAAAGGTTTTTGGTTTTAATAGGCGAACGGTTAATCCAGCAATGGTGACTTGCGTCACATCGCCAAAAAACTTAGTTTCTTTTTTAAAGGTGGCCGAATATAAATTGGCCAGCGTATCACAAAACCAAAAACCAACATTATGCCGATGTGACTGATAATCTTTGCCTGGGTTACCCAGGCCAACAATCAGTTTAATCGCCATAATGTCCTACTTAATGATATTACTCGTCGCCTTTATCTTCTTCATCGCCAGCAACTTCAGTTTCAGGTGCAACTGGTGCATCGTCTTCAACTTCAGCCATAATCTTAGCTTCTTGAACTGCAACAACACTTTGATCGTGCGATTCAATATCACCATGAGTTAATGCTGTCAAAGTAACGCCTTTAGGCATATCTAGACCAGTCAAGCTAATATGATCACCTAATGCAAGATTCGTAATATCTACATCAATTGATGTAGGTAAATCTGCTGGTAAACATGATACTTCAACCGAATTAACGAATTGATTAAGGATAGCGCCTAGACGGATAGTTTCATTCTCATCAGCACCAATAAAGTGTAATGGAATGTTTGTTACTAGCGCCTTGTTTAAGTCAACTCTTAAGAAGTCAACATGAGTAACAATGCTTTTTGCAGGGTGACGCTGTAAGTCTTTAATAATTACAGCTTCTTTTTTCTTGCCAACCATTAAGTCTAAAACTGACGTGAAAGACGCTTCATCTTCTAATAAATGCGTCATTTCATGAACGCTTAAAGTGATGTTGCTTGGTGCTTTTCCAGCGCCATAAATAATTGCAGGGATTTTTTCAGCGTGACGTAGGCGGCGGCTCGCACCTTTACCTTGATCTTCACGCACTGTTGCATTGATAGTTAAACTCATGTTTGTACTCCGTAAAATAAAAAAAACACCATAATTAAGGTGTTGACTAAAACGATATATTTTGCGACCAAATATATCAAAGGGTTGATTTTACCTTAAATGTGGCTGTTTGGTGTGTTATCTAGATTTCACCCAAAAGATTAATGCAACAGTGGCGCTAATCGTGCCTGCAATCCATGAGTTATTGACAGCAAAAACACCACTTAAGATAAGTAATGAACCGGCAAAAATGGCAGAAGTTTGCTTATTGGCATTATCTTTGAGCTGGTCAACAATTTGATTGGTTTGTTGTGCGTAAAGCTTGTTGATGTCTTTCATTTTGCCAAGCTGTTTAAGTGCATTGATGAACAGAGAAGGCAGTTCAGGAATTTCTTTTAATAATTCAGGCGCCTCTTTTTTTAGTTTTTCAAAGGTGTTTTTCATGCTGTATCTCTCTTTCATTAAGTCTTCTAAAAAGGGTTTTGCGGTAGACCATAGGTCTAATTGAGGGTAGAGCTGTCTGCCCAAGCCCTCTATATTTAATAAGGTTTTGTCCAATAATAACAGTTGTGGCTGAACAGTTATATCGAAATTTTTTGCCTCTTGTATTAAGTCTAATAGCACTTGGCCAAAAGAGATCTCTCCTAGTGGTCTGTCAAACATTGGATCACATATTTTTTTAACTGCAGCCTCAAATGCCTTTTCATCTGTATTTGCACCAACCCATCCAGAGTCGATATAGACTCGCGCTACTTTTTGATAATCTTGATTAAAAAATGCTAGAAAAATATCTGCTAAAAAATCTTTATCCTCATCGCTAAGCGTGCCCATGATGCCAAAATCTACACCGATATATCGACCTTCATCGGAGACAAAAATATTGCCTGGGTGCATGTCAGCATGGAAAAAATTATGCTTAAAGACTTGAGTAAAAAAGATAATTACACCTTCTTCAGCGAGGCGCTTCATGTCAATATTTTTAGCTTTAAGGGTTTCAATTTCACCAATTGGCGTGCCATAAATTCGCTCAGTGGTCAGGACTCTAATGCCACTTAATTGATGAAAAACTTTGGGTACGTATAAAAGATCAGACTCTTTAAAATTTTCTCTAAGCTTGTCGCAATGCCCTGCCTCAATACGCATATCAAGCTCATCGTTAATGATAGACTCAAACTCCTCAACAATTTCAATTGGGCGAATTTTTTTAGCCATTGGATGGTTGTTAATCAGCTTGGCCAGACCGTACATTAGCTTGATATCACCAGCAATTAATGCATCAATATCTGGGCGCACCACCTTAACAACTACTTCATTACCTTCTAGTGTAGTTGCTGTATGAACTTGTGCAATAGACGCACTGGCCAAAGGTGCGTCATCAAATGTTTTAAACAGCTGATCAATATTTGCACCAAGCTCTTGCTCAATAATAGTTCTCGCAGATTGGGTGTCAAATGCCGGACAACTGTCCTGTAATTTTTTTAATTCAAGACTAATGTCAGCAGGCAACAAATCCGGTCTAGTTGATAGCGTTTGGCCAAATTTAATATAGATAGGTCCAAGCTCTTCAAGTGCCAGGCGAATTCTTTCACCTCGAGAGTATTTTTTGACTGGAAAATAATGCCAAGGAATTAAGTACAGTAGGGGTTTGAAGCTTTTTAATAAAGGTGTCGATAGTACGAGTGAGTCGAGACGATAACGCATCAATACTCGCGAAATTTTAAAGAATCTAAATAAACTTTGCACGGTTAATGGTGGTCGTTTTTGTATAACTTTGACACAGTTGGGGTAATTAGTAATGCACTAAGACTGTCTTTAATGGCATCGAGCGGGTTACTTGAATTTTGTGCAATTTTCTTAAAATTTTTGGCTATTTTTCCTGCCTTATGTGCCACTATGTCACCTGTATATTGAGACAGAGCCTCTTCTAGATCGATATCTACAGACTGAAGCAAGTCAACTAAGAGTTGCGCGGTTTTAACATCACCATGAATAACAATTTTGTCTTGTCTGAGGAGCTCGGTTAAATCATCACCTTTGAACAAGGCAAAAAACACACCAGCCCCCAGACTGATATCAACATCACTATTACGACTCGTATCGCTAATCACAAAAATTCGATCATTGGTGCAAACAAAATTTACATCAAGGGGTAAGTCTTGTAATGAAAATCGGATGGTTTTATTGTCTAGAGGTTTAAGATCAATTTCACCAGTTTGAATTAAGTAATTGAGCGCCTGCTCAAGAGCAAAATGTTGCATAAGGCGAGGCTAAACTTTAATGCCTTTGTGTAAGGCAACAATACCACCTGACAGATTATGATATTCACAAAAGCCAAAGCCTGCGTCTAGTACCATGTCTTTTAAAGTTTCTTGATCAGGGTGTTTGCGGATGGATTCGGCTAAGTATTGGTAAGATTCTTTGTCATCTGCAATAATCTCGCCGAGTGTTGGCATGACATTGAAGGAGTAAAAATCATAGAATTTTTTAAGAAATTCAGAGTCTGTTTTCGAAAATTCTAAAATTAATAAGCAACCGCCCGGTTTAAGTATTCGGTGCATTTCGCTTAATGCTTGATCTTTATCAGTTACATTTCTAAGGCCAAAAGCGATAGAAACACAATCAAAGCTGTTGTCGGCAAAAGGCAAGTATTGCGCATTAAGCTGGACGAAATCCACGCCAAACACACCCTTATTGATCAAGTTTTTTCGACCTTCTCCAAGCATTGCAGCGTTGATATCCGATAAGATAACATGGCCAGATTCACCAACTTTTTTACGAAATGCAATTGCCAGGTCGCCCGTTCCGCCAGCAATATCTAGCACTTTGTCACCTGTTTTAACATTTGAAGATGCAATGGTATAGCGCTTCCACAATCGGTGTGCGCCAAATGACAAGACATCGTTCATTAGATCGTACTTACTAGCAACTGAGTCAAAAACACCTTTAACTAAATTTTGTTTATCTTCAGTGGCAACGTCTTTAAAGCCAAAATGCGTGGTATTGTCCATTAGTTTTATTTTGTTGGGTAGGCTCTAAAGTCGCTACCTGTGTAAATTTGAGTGGGTCTAAAAATTCGATTATGCGCCACTTGCTCATGCCAATGTGCCGCCCAACCTGCAGATCTTGCCATAGCAAAGATTGGGGTAAAGTGTTCTTTTGGAATTTTGAAAATTTCAGAGTAAAGAATGCCAGAATAGAAGTCTACATTTGGAAATACACCTTTAGAAGAAAGCAGCTCTTCACAAACACGCTCAACCTCTAGCGCCGTTTCAAAGCGCTCAGATAAAGTGATTTTTGACTTTTTAATATACGCTTCAATCATCCCTTGTAAAATTTTTGCACGTGGATCTTTAACGCTGTATTCACGATGACCCATACCCCAAATAACTTGCTTATTTTTTAGGCGATTTTCAATGTAGCTACGGGCATTTTTTTTGTTGCCAATTTCATCTAACATTTTAAGTACGTCTTCGTTAGCGCCACCGTGCAGTGATCCTGCTAGTGTACCAACTGCTGCCGAGATTGAGGCAAAAGGGTTTGCTAGGGTAGAGGCAGTGACCATGGCTGAAAAAGTACTGGCATTAATTGTATGTTCAGCATGCAAAATTAAACACGCATCAAATAATTGGACAATGTCCTCATCTGGCTCTTCACCAAAGGACATGTATAAGAAATTTTTCGCATAAGACATGTTTTTGCTAGGTGGAATCGGATCATAACCCGCGCTGATTCTTGCCCACATGGCAACCAACGTACTCATATTAGCAATAATTTTAGTCAGTGCACTTTGGGTAAAGGCAGAGTCAGGATCTTTGGCGCCAGCACCTGGATAAAAGGTAGCCATGGCAGCAATTGCAGTTTGTAGTACATCCATCGGATGGCCATTTGCTGGCAGTGTCCACATCATTTCTCTAATGTTACGTTTTACTTCATAGCGTTTATGCAGTACACATTGAAAGATTTCTAAATCAGTTTCACTAGGAAGTTCGCCATCTCTAAGTAGCATGGCAACCTCTTCAAATGACGAATTTTTTGCCAAGTCTTCAATAGAATATCCGCGATAGGCTAAGATTCCATTTTTCCCATCAATTGATGAAATGGATGATTCGGTAGCCGGTACGCCTGCTAAGCCTGGTATGTATTCAATCATAATGTGAGCGGGCGCTTATACTGAGAAAGATGAGCCACAACCACACGTGGTTTTGGCGTTTGGATTGTGAATAATAAAACGAGCACCTTGTAAATCTTCAAGGTAGTCAACGGTTGCACCTATTAAATACTGATAACTCATTGGATCTACAACTAACTGTACACCGTTGTTTTCAACGCCAGAGTCACCTTCTTTATGCTCTTCATCAAAGGTAAAGCCATAAGAGAATCCAGAGCAACCGCCACCGGTAATATAAACACGTAGACGTAAATTGTTGTTTTTTTCTTCTTCGATCAATGTTGAAACTTTTTTTGCAGCGCTATCGCTAAAAATAATATCTGCTTGTTCTAATACTTCCGACATAATATCTCCTAATATTTAAGGCAGTAAGCCAATGGATGATAGGCCAGATTTTTCATCTAGGCCAAACATAATATTCATATTTTGAATTGCCTGGCCAGAAGCTCCTTTGACCAAATTATCAATGACGGATGTTACGACTAGTTTTCCACCAACTGTTTTTTGTGCAGCAATTTGACAGAAATTGCTCGATTTAACGTTTCGTGTTGCAGGAATAACACCCGCACCAAGAACGGTGACAAAGTGCTCATCTTTATAGGCATTTTCAAGAATTGATTGTACATCAGCATCGGTATCTAATAAGTCCACATAAATTGTGGATTCCATGCCACGAATCATTGGCACCAGATGTGGAATGAAAGTTAGTCCAATGGGTTCACCGCCTGCCAGTAAGCTTAACTCTTGTTTAATTTCTGGATAGTGACGATGGCCACTTACGCCATAGGCCTTAACAGATTCACTAGTTTCACATAATAGCATCGCTTGGTTTGCGCCACGCCCTGCACCGCTAACACCAGTTTTAGAATCAACAATAATAGATGATAAGTCGATCAATTTATTTTCAATCAAAGGTTTAAGCGCTAACAAAACCGTCGTTGGAAAGCAACCAGGGTTTCCAATTAACTGAGCATCTTTAATTTGCGCACGGTTAATTTCAGAAAGACCATATACTGATGAGGCTAGTAATTTGTCTTGGAAATTATCCAAACCATACCATTGTGCGTATTCGTCTTTATCGCGCAGACGAAAGTCTGGGCCCAAATCAATTACTTTGATGCCTTTTTTGATAAAATCACCAGCCGTTTTCATTGCAACACCATGTGGCGTTGCAAAGAAAATCACATCACATTCATCTAGAATTTTGTCATCAGGTGTGGTGAATGTTAACTGCGTTTGGCCTGCTAATGATGGAAAGAATTCACCAATTGATTGACCTGCTTCCGAGCGAGAGCTGATAGCGATTACTTCCACACCTTCATGGTTATGAAGTAATCTTAGTAGCTCGATTCCAGTATAGCCGGTGCCGCCAATAATGCCTGCTTTAATCGTCATATTTTTTTAAAGGTTAGTGTGAGTCGCCAAGCATCTTTTCAAGATAATGAATATTCATGCCGCCTTTTTGAAACACTTCATCTTCCATGATGCGTGCCTGTAAAGGGATATTGGTTTTGATGCCGTCAATGACCATTTCGCTTAATGCATTTTGCATCTTGATAATCGCTCCAAGGCGCGTATCTGAATAAGTGATTAATTTACCAATCATTGAGTCGTAATGCGGTGGCACCGTGTAGCCATTGTAAACATGTGAATCAACGCGAACGCCCAATCCACCAGCCACATGATATTGGGTAATCTTGCCTGGAGATGGCATAAAGTTGTTGGGATCTTCAGCATTGATACGACACTCAACTGCATGGCCTTTAATCACCACATCATCTTGAGTAAAGGATAATTCTTGCCCATCAGCAATTAAAATTTGCTCACGTACAATATCGATTCCAGTAATCATCTCAGTAACTGGATGCTCAACTTGTACACGGGTATTCATTTCAATGAAATAAAATTCATTATTTTCAAACAAGAATTCAAACGTACCTGCGCCACGATAGTTAATTGCTTTACAAGCATCAGCACATACTTTACCAATTTTATTGCGTAATTCTGGTGTGATACCTGGAGCAGGCGCCTCTTCCACTACTTTTTGATGGCGACGTTGCATAGAGCAATCACGCTCACCAAGGTGCACTGCATTGCCGTGCTCGTCGGCCAAAATTTGAATTTCAACATGACGTGGCGTGGTTAAAAACTTCTCCATGTAAACTTCTGCATTGCCGAAAAAGCTCAGTCCTTCACTTTTGGCAAGTTCAATAGCAGCAATCAAATCAGATTCGTTTTCTACCACTTGCATGCCACGACCACCACCACCACCAGATGCCTTGATAATAATTGGCAAGCCAATATTTCGAGCAATCTCCATATTTTTAATTGGATTTTCGTCTAGAGCGCCATCTGAGCCCGGAACACAAGGTACGCCAGATTTTTGCATGGCTTCAATAGCAGCTACTTTATCACCCATGACGCGAATGTTCTGCGCATGTGGCCCAATAAAAATAAAGCCACTTTCTTCAACACGTTGTGCAAAGTCAGCGCTTTCTGATAAAAATCCATAGCCGGGGTGAATAGCATCTGCATGAGTGACTTCCGCCGCTGCAATCAGTGCAGGAATATTTAAATAGCTGTCAACCGAAGAGGGTGGGCCGATGCAAACAGCTTCATCAGCTAGTCGTACATGTTTAAGATCTTTATCTGCCGTTGAATAGACAGCAACGGTTTTAATACCAAGCTCTCTACATGCTCTTAAAATTCTAAGAGCAATTTCACCGCGATTGGCAATTAGAACTTTTTGAATTTTATTTAAGGTAATCATTGAATAACAACAAGCGTTTGACCAAATTCAATAGCATCACCATCTTTACATAGGATTTCAGTTACAGTGCCTGATTGATCTGCTTCAATTTGATTCATGATCTTCATTGCTTCAACGATACAGATTGTATCACCTTGATTAACATGCTGACCAATTGAAACAAACGCATCAGTTGTTGGTGATGCTGAGCCGTAGAAAGTTCCTACCATTGGAGAGCTGATTGGGTGGCCGTCAATAGTTGCTGGTGCATCAGTAACTGCGGAATCAATAGCTGCTACGGGTGCTGCAATAGGCGCTGCTGCAACAGGTGCAGCCATAGGTACAGCCATAGGTGCGTTACCATAGCGCGAGATGCGAATCGACTCTTCACCTTCATAAATTTCGATTTCTGCCATGCCAGATTGCTCTAGCAATTCCATTAATTTTTTTACTTTGCGAATGTCCATGTTTTCTACCCCTTTGATTTAATGTATTTGATTGCAGCACTTAGTGCGAATTCGTAGCCTTGAGCGCCAAAGCCAGAAATAACGCCTTGTGCAATGTCTGAAAAATAAGATTTTTTACGAAAGTCTTCACGCTTGTAAACGTTAGATAAATGCACCTCTGTAAATTCAATGCCAACAGCCAATAACGCATCACGCAATGCAACGGATGTATGGGTAAAGGCTGCCGGATTAATAATAATGTATTTTGTTGCGTTGTTAGTCGCTGCATGGATTTTTTCAATTAATCCAACTTCGGCATTATCCTGATGATGCTCAAGGTTGAGGCCAGCATCTGCGGCCAATTGTGTTAGATTATTAACAATGTCATCCAGTGTCTGCGCACCATAAAGATCTGGTTCACGCGTACCGAGCATATTTAGATTTGGACCATTGAGTAATAAGATATCCATAGCACTAATAACAAGTTTCAAATAAATCTGATTTTACCACCAACATCACGCATCTTAATCGTTTTTGATAGACTTTTAGCGACTAAGTTTTACGTTTATTTGACGTTATTTAGGTGTTCAAGATAACCTTGTGCGTTGATTTCACCAACAATACGTTGGCCACGATGCTCAACGCCATCTTTAAAGAACAAGATTCCCGGCGGACCAATGATATTAAACTTGGCCATCAAGGCTTTATCAACCGCATCGTTGTCAGTAACATCAGCCTGCAAAGCAATGACATTTCTCATGGCATCAACAACAACAGTATTAGAAAACACGAAGCGCTCAAGCTCTTTACAAGAAATACACCAATCGGCATAAAAATCAAGCATTACAATTTGATTGTTTTTTTGTGAGCGAGCTAACACCCTATCCAAATCTTCAATACTTTTTATTTTATCAAATTGAACGTGAACTTGCTGTACTTGAGTATTGGATGCACCCCAGCCTGATAATGGTGCTAGCATGTCACCACCACCACGAGCCACTAAGCCCCAAAGTAAAATACCGTAGAACATAATCAATAAACCAATGGCCTTAAAGATTCTTGACCAAGCATTTGGCGTATCACCTAGCTTGTTTAAAACACCCATAGCGATTGGAGCAATGCTAAATAATGCTGCCCATAGAATCAATGACACCATCTCAGAAATGATACGATCAAGTAGCCAAATTGCAACTGCAAACATCAGAATACCAAAGACGTATTTCACGTTGTCCATCCAGCCGCCAGCACGTGGCAATTTAGATACACCAGCACCAATTAGGATGAGCGGTGCACCCATTCCTAGGCTCATGACAAATAGTGACAAACCGCCAAGTAGTGCATCGCCAGTTTGGCCGATATAGATTAAGGCGCCAGCCAGTGGTGGCGCAACGCACGGACCTACAATCAATGCAGATAAGAAGCCCATAATTGCAACACCGATTAAATGACCACCCTCTTGTTTGTGACTTATATTGGCGATTTTGCTTTGTAGGCTAGCCGGTAATTGAATGTCGTAATAGCCAAACATAGAGAAGGCTAAGGCTACAAAGATTAGACTGAATACCACCAGTACCCAAGGGGTTTGGAATAAAACTTGCAGATTTTCGCCAAAATAGCCAGCAAGAATACCAGCAATTGAATAAGTCACACTCATTGCCAAAACGAAAACAATCGACATAATAAGCGCTTTACGAGTTGTGACCTCGCCTTTTTGGCCAACGATAATACCTGACAAAATTGGAATCATTGGGAACACGCATGGCGTTAGCGATAACAACAAGCCAAAGCCAAAGAAGCTAACCAATACCCAGAACAGATTGTCCTGTTGAAGTAAGGCGGCGATTTTATCTGTTTCATTTAACTCAACACTTGGTTGGGCAGGTATTTTTGGCGAATCTTGTGTTATGGTTGATATGCTAATTTCACCTTGTACTGGTAACACTAAATCTATATTTTTTTCTTGTGGTGGGTAGCAAATGCCCCCTGTCCAACAACCTTGGTATTTAGTCGTAAAGGTAATATTTTGACTGCTAATATTGAGTAAAGGTATTTCAACAGATAATTTCCCTTTGTGAATTTGCACCTTGCCAAACAAAGGGTCATCCTTAATTTTTCCTTTAGGGAAGTTAACGTTGCCAATATCAGCACCTTTGACATCAATAAAGAATTTATCATGGTAAAGGTAATATTCAGGATGTATATCCCAGGCAATTAATAAAGTTTTTGCATCAAGTATATCGACTGAAAATTTAAATGCTTTATCTGCAGGTAGGGGCTCATCAGAGATTGGCGTTATTTTTTCAATGACAGATTGAGTGCTTTTTTTAGCTTGTGAGAAAAACTCAAGGGCATTGTCGACAATAGAGGGCGCCTGCACGGTGCTAATATCTAGCGCTACAGTTTTGGTAATTGGTGGATAGCAAACACCTAAATCAGCGCAACCTTGAAACGTAATATTTAATAACAATGATTTTGCCTCGCCCTTCAGTATGGGGATGGCTACTTTTACGTTGTGACGATAAACGCCAATTTTGCCAAAAAATTCATCATTTTTAATTTTAGCAGGGGGGAATTTTGCCACACCAAGGTGTGTTGAAAAATCACTTGAAATTTTGATTTTTTCTTTATAAAGGTAATAACCCTCAGCAATATCCCAGGTTAGGATTATTTCATCATTAACAACATTTGCTTTAAAGGCAAAAGCTTCGTCAGCAGGTAAAAGCTCGCCTTCTGCTTGGGTAAAAGTTGAAAATAACAGTAAAAATAAAGGCAATAAAATACGCTTCATGAAATCTCTCCTCACAATGATTATGGTAATTATAAGTGATATCAGACCATACAAACAGGCAATAAAAAACCCCAAGCGCTTTTACGCTTGAGGTTCTAAGCCTACTGTGTCTATTTGACTAGCAAATAGACAAGCAATTATTAGCCGATTCTTGCTTGAATAGCATCAATCACCGATTGAGATGAAGTTGCATCAACAGATAATAACAAGCCTTCTTCTTTGTAGAAGCCAACTAGAGGAGCTGTTTGGTCGTTATAAACGTTCAAACGGTTGCTGATCGCTTCTTCAGTTTCATCTTCACGTTGAACTGCGGCACCGCCACATTTGTCACATACGCCGTCTACTTTTGTTGGGTTAGATTTAACATTGTAGATTGCACCACAATCTTCACAAGTACGACGTGTTGTTAAACGATCAAGAATTACATCTTTAGGAACGTCGATTTCAACTGCAGCATCAAGCTTTTCGCCCATTTTTTCAAGTAGCACTTTTAAAGCTTCTGCTTGTGGAATTGTGCGTGGAAAGCCGTCTAATAAATAGCCAGATTTGCAATCGTCTTCTTGAAGGCGCTCTTCCATAATGCCCATGATTAAATCGTCAGAGACTAAATCGCCAGCTTTCATTGCTGCTTGTGCCTGCTTGCCTAGCTCTGTACCAGCTGCTACTGCGCCACGTAAAATATCGCCTGTTGAAATTTGAACTGAACCATCAATTTTGGTTAGTAATTTTGCAACAGTACCTTTGCCTGCACCAGGTGCACCTAAAAGAATAAGTTTCATAATGTTTCCTTGAAAATGTTAATAAAAAATCCAACCTCATTTTTTAATATTGAGGTCAAAATTGAGCAAAAATTATATCATAAATTGTGCAATATTAATATAGCGTTTAATTTCGGACTTAAAAATCCTCATTTGTAAAATTTACAAAAAAGTGAATTAACCTTATCGTGTCAGAGTAATTCAAGGGTTAATTCACTATTTTTGACATAAAAATCCTTGTTTTAAGCTATATTTATGTCAAAAAACTGACTTTTAAGCAGTAAGCTCTTATTTTTAAAGCTGTTTCTATGATTTATTCTTGTATTCGTAAAATTTTTCTAAATTTAAGCCCGTTTTGAAAGACAATCTTCCCAAGTATGGAGCTAGGTTCGACTAATTTAAAATAACTTATTGAACAACAACTACCATTGCTGGGCGAACTAAGCGACCGTTAAGGCTGAAGCCAACTTGTATCACTTCTAGCACAGAGTTAGATTCTTTGTCAGGCATAGGAATCATCGTTACTGCCTCGTGAAACTCAGGGTTGAACGATTCTCCCGCAGGATTAATTGTTTCAACGCCAAATTTTTCTAAGGTAGATAGAAAAACTTTATCTGTCATTTCCAGACCTTCAGTAATGCTTTCAATTGAGGCATTGTCGTCCCTTGCAGTTTTTAAACCCATAGTGAGAGAGTCTTTAACTTCAAGCAGCGCCTTGACAAAGCCATCTAATGCAAATTTATGTGCATTTTCAAGATCTTTAGCGTTGCGACGTCTCAGGTTTTCCATTTCAGCCTGTGCGCGCAATACTTTATCCCAATTGTCTTTGGTAGATTTTTGCGCTTCTTCTAATTGTGTTTGTAGGTCATCTTCTGGTGTCTCTTGTTCAGTCGTCTCAATGTTTTCATCTTCAATATTTTCAACGCTTTGCTCTTCGTCTTGCTTTTTTGTCATCTTGTTGTCCAATTAATGTATATTTGTAGCTAGATATTAGCTGGTTATATAGTGGCTATTTTAAAGAATTCAAGCGTTATTTATTGGTAAATATTATTATGTTTAATACAATCGGCATTATCAGCAAACCTTTTGATCCTGTTAGCGAAGGTACGGCGACTGAATTGCGTGAATTTTTAGAAGATCAGGGTATTGTCGTGGTTAACAATAGTGTCATAATTGCTGAACAGGCAGATTTGATTATTGTTGTGGGCGGTGATGGATCTATTTTAAATACTGCCCGTACATTTGTTGATAACAATATTCCTATTTTAGGTATCAATCTTGGCCGTCTCGGATTTTTGGCAGATGTGTCTGTAGGACAAATGTTTGACATGGTTTCAAAAGTCTTAAAGGGTGAATACACCAAAGAAGAGCGCTGCTTATTATGTTGTCAAGTAGAGCAAGATGGCCAAATTGTTTACCAAAGTGTTGCGCTTAATGATATTGTAATCAACCGACAAGACGCACTAAAGATGATTGAATTTGATGTTTATATTGACGATAAGTTTGTTAATAATCAAAGAGCTGATGGCTTAATTATTACCACGCCTACTGGCTCTACTGCGTATGCATTATCAAGTGGCGGCCCAATTATGCATCCAGGCGTTAACGCAATTGGTTTGGTTTCGATTTGTCCACATACCATGAGTCATCGACCATTAATAGTGCCGGGTGACAGTGGGATTATTGTACGTATTAAAGACAATAGTGAGGGTGTTAGTATTCATGTTGACGGTCAAACTTCCTGCCCAATTGTGCCCGGCCAAGAGATTCGCGTGCGTCAACATGGTAGCTTTATTCATTTACTGCATCCGAAAGATTATGATTATTTTGAGATTATTCGCTCAAAATTACATTGGGGATCGAAGCTTTCATAAGGCCTCTATAAATAATGTTATCGCAGTTATCTGTTAAAAATTTAGCCGTTGTTGAAAAGTTAGACCTGTCTTTTGAGACTGGCATGAGCGCTGTCACCGGTGAAACGGGTGCGGGAAAATCAATTTTATTACAAGCCCTTAGTTTGGTGCTAGGCGTGCGTGCCGATTCTAATCTGGTACGCTACGGCAAAGATAAGGCAGACGTTAGCGCTGCTTTTTCAGTCAATAACAACAAAACAGTTCAAGATTTTTTAATAGAACACTCTCTTGAAGATGATGGCGAGTGTATTTTGCGTCGCGTTATTAGTAGTGATGGTCGCTCTAAAGCTTTTATTAATGGCAGTACTACGCCTTTATCGATAATGCGAGCATTGGGTGATTTGTTAATTGACATGCATGGTCAAAATGAACATCAATTACTTTTACGTGCCGATCAGCAGTTACTATTGCTAGATGGATTTGCACAGCTTGAGGATGACAAAAACGCAATAAATGCCATTGTTAGAGAATATAAAAACCTAAATGATAAGATAAAACAATTAGCAGATAATCAGGATATTATTGAGCAGCAGCAAGCGCTTTATACTCATCAGCTTGAAGAGCTTGATGATGCCATGCTTAATCAAGCTGAGCTTGATACAATTGAGGCAGATTTTAAAATTAGCGCTAATTCACAATTAATTGTAGAAAAGGTTTCAAATGTTTTGAGTCAGCTAGAGGCTGAATCGGGCGTTAATTCACAACTACTGACTTTGAATACACAACTGTCCGAAGCGTTAGAGATAGATGAAAAATTACAAACAGGATTTGATCTGGTCAATTCTGCTCAGTTACAATCTCAAGAAGCTATTTATGAGCTAACTCAATATTTAAGTAAGCTGTCATCTGACGATCAAAGTGCTGAAGAAATTGAAGAACGAATCTCTGAATTGTATGGCCTAGGTAGAAAGCATAATTGCCAAATTGAAGCATTGTTAACAGTGCGTGATCAGATAGAGCAAAAGCTTAACGATATTGGCGGCGGCGCTGGTTCAATTGAGCAAATGAATCAACAACTAAATTCAATTGCCGGGCGTTATCAAATTAAAGCGCAAGCATTATCTAAATCTCGCGCTAAAAAAGCGCAAGCATTATCGCAACTGGTTACTGATACAATGCAAGAATTAGGCATGCCTGGTAGTGAGTTTAAAGTTGGCCTTAATCAAAAAATTGATGGCGTGCATTTGAATGGCAATGAAAGTGTTGATTTTTTAGTGAAAACTAATATGGGGCAAGATTTTAATCCACTGAAAAAAGTGGCTTCTGGCGGTGAATTGTCACGCATATCATTAGCTATTTCGGTGGTTGGAAGTAATAATGAGCACACACCAACCCTCATTTTTGATGAAGTAGATGTTGGTATTAGTGGCTCAGTTGCCGAAGTGGTTGGTAGAAAACTACAAGAGTTAGCCGGTAAATACCAAATTCTTTGTATTACACACTTGGCGCAAGTAGCTGCTTTTGGGCATCAACATTTGTGTGTGAGTAAATCTCAAAATCAAGAAGGTGCACAAACAACAGTTGGACAGCTTTCAGAAGCTCAAAGGGTTGATGAAGTGGCGCGTATATTAGGTGGATCAAGTATTACTGAAAAAACTAGAAACGCTGCCGAAGAAATGATTGCAAGTAGTCGAGCGCTATAATTACCTATAAAAAAAGCCGCTTTCGCGACTTTTTTTTCAACAAACTATTGTTTCTTAAGTCGTTCAATGCCGAGCATCTTAAAGATATATTTTTGATAGGCAGGCTCTGGGTTGCCTGTTTTCATATTGCGAATAAAGAACTTTTCAAAAGCAATTTTGGCCAAATGCATCATCTTTCCTTTTTTCGCCCAGGTTACATTTCTCGGTGGAATTTGTGGCATAGCAACAAACGCTGCACCTGTATCACCCATATCTGCAATACAAACAGCATTCCAAGTTGGAATGTTAGAAGGGGGTCTTCCGGCAACCATATCTTCGATGTTGTGTACCACTGCAGTCACCATTGATTCAATCATATAGCCAGTTTTTGGTGTGCCACACATAACAGGTGTTGCTTCAACAGGTGGAATAGCAATATTAACGCCTACTGAAAAAATGTTTTCCTTGACTGGAGATTGTTGATAATCATTAACCATAACAAACCCACGAGGATTAACAAAACCAGCGTCTACATCCGCTAGTTTTGCAACGGTATCAACCCCTTTGAAGGCTGGCAACATCATAGTGAGCATGGTTGGCACTTCGTGAGACTTAATGGTTTTACCTTCATCGTTTACTTCGTCAACGTTGACTGTATCGGCGGTAACCGATGTTACAATTGAATTTGTAATCCACTTAATATGTCGCTGTCTAAATTCAGATTCAAGCAAACCCTTAGAGTCACCAACACCACCCAAGCCAAGATGGCCAATATAAGGTTCAGCAGTAATAAATGTCATTGGGCATTTATCGCGAATGCCACGTTTTTTAAGATCTGTATCCATGATGCAAGCAAACTCATAGGCTGGACCAAAGCAAGAGGCGCCTTGAACTGCACCTACAACGATTGGACCACCGCCATTTTTGCAGAATATCTCCCATTCACTAGAGGCAATTTTCGCATGTGCTGTGGTACAGATAGAAATGGTGTGGCCATCAGGCCCCAAGCCTTCGATTTCTTCAAAGGCTAATTTTGGGCCAGTTGCTAATACTAAATAGTCATAATCAACGGTTTGATCACCAACCATTACTTGATTGTCATTAGGCTTAATTTCAGTTGCTTCGCCAACAATAAGATTGATATCCTTACGAGCAAGACGGGGTTTAAGCTCAAAGCTTATATCGTCTTCACTACGCCAGCCAACGGCCAGCCATGGATTTGATGGAATAAAATTAAAATTTGGATTGTTAGAAATGACAGTCACTTGATGGCCATCACCTAACGTTTTTTTAATATCGTATGCAAATGGTAATCCACCCGTACTTGCGCCAATAACGACAACATGTGCCATACATTCTCTCCTCAGTAGTATTAGTTCAAAACGCGACCATTATTTAATTAAAATATATGTTTGTCAAGTGCATAATAGTTAACTAATATATATACACAAAGAGATATAAAAATAGAGCAAAAGAAATATACATTAATAAGATTAATAAATTTATATCGTATATAATTTACCACTTTATGGATATAGCAATTGGCGCTTTGATTGCAGTAATAAATCAAAGTTTACTTTATTGGCGCATGCGTCAACTTGAAAATAAGAATATTATAGATCCTAAGCAAGTGGTTAACTTGGCTAGGGTTTCATTAATAGAAAGACTTATGCTAGTTGGCATAATGTTGGTATTTGCTATGATGCAATTTGATCCATTGAGTGTTGTAGTTAGTTTTTTTTTAATTAATTTGGGTGTCGCTTTTTACAAAAATGTCAGTTGAAACAATAACATCTTCGGAATACATTAAGCACCATTTGCAAAACCTGACGTACGGTCAGCTAGATGGTCAATGGGGTTTTGCACATACTGCAGAGCAAGCTGCAAGCATGGGCTTTTGGTCAATCAATGTTGATTCAATGTTTTGGTCACTAGTGACCGGCTTAGTGTTTTATTTTGTCTTCCGCTCAGCAGGTAAAAAAGCAACAACAGGCGTACCTTCAGGTTTTCAAAACTTCATTGAGATAATGATTGAGTTTATCGACCATAGCGTCCGCGACTCTTTTAAACATAAAAATAAATTAGTAGCACCAATGGCATTGACTATTTTTGCCTGGATTTTTCTAATGAACTTTATGGATCTTATTGCGGTAGATTGGTTGCCACAATTAGCGGCATTGTCAGTTGAGGCGATGGGCGGAGATCCACATGCGGCATTCTTTAAAGTGGTGCCGTCAACAGATCCAAACATTACGTTCGGTATGGCACTATCAGTATTTATATTGATTTTGTACTACAGCATCAAGCACAAAGGCCTTGGTGGCTTCTTTGCAGAAATCTTATTCCACCCGTTTGGCAAGTGGGGCTTACCTGCTAACCTATTACTAGAAGGTGTTGCTTTAATTTCTAAGCCAATTTCATTAGCATTAAGATTATTTGGCAACATGTACGCTGGTGAGATTATCTTTATCCTAATTGCTATTATGTATAGCGTAGGCATTGGATTTGGTATATTTGGTGGTTTATTACAAGTTGGTTGGGCGTTGTTCCACATCTTGATTATCACTTTACAAGCCTTTATTTTCATGACACTAACGATCGTGTATATGGATATGGCTCACGACAACGAACACTAATTTTTAATTTTTATTTAATATCACAGGAGAAGTAAGATGGATGAAACAAGCGCGATTTTATATATTGCAGGAAGCATTATGATGGGTATGGGTGCACTAGGTGCGGCAATCGGTATTGGACTATTGGGTGCTAAAGTACTTGAAGGTGCTGCACGTCAACCAGAACTAATTCCAATGTTAAGAACTCAGTTCTTTATTTTCATGGGTCTTGTAGATGCGGTACCAATGATTGCTGTTGGTCTAGGTCTGTACGTACTATTCGCTGTAGCATAAGCTGTTTTTAACGTTTTAATCTAAGTATAAGGCAAGTCCTCATGAATATAAATGCTACATTAATTGGTCAATCAATTGCATTTTTCATCTTTATCTATATGGTCAAGCAGTATGTGTGGCCTCCGCTTATTGCGGCCATGGAAGAGCGCCAAAAGCGTATCGAAGCTGGCTTGCTTGCAGCGGAACGTGGTTTATCTGAGCAAGCGGAAGCTGAGCAAAGAGCACAAGAGTTAATTAGCCAGTCTAAAGATCAGGCAGCGGAGATTATTGCCATTGCTTCTAAGCAAGCATCTAATATGGTTGAAGAAGCTAAAGATGTTGCAGTTCAAGCGGCGGACAAGGTGAAGGCGCAAGCAACTGCAGAACTTGAGCAAGATAAGGCTCGTGTACGCAATGAGCTACAAGAGCAGGTATCCACTTTGGTTATGCAGGGTGTTAATGCAGTTCTAGCTAAAGAAGTAGACGGTAAGACGCATAAAGATATGCTATCTAAATTGTCACAAACGCTATAACAATAGATTATGGAATTAGTCTCAATCGCCAAGCCATATGCCAATGCAGTTTTTGAAATTGCACAGCAGGATAAATCACACGATGACTGGAAAGCAGTATTAGAAGCATCAGCTGCTTTAGTAGCAGATGCTCAAATGCAGTCTTATTTAGATTCGCCAAGTACTTCGAAACAAGACAAGGGTAAGACCATTCAAAGTCTTGTTACCAGTATTGTTGGTCGTGCATTAAATACCAAGGAAAATGAATTTTTATCATTAGTTTTGGACAATGATCGCGCTGCAGCCTTACCAAGTATTTTGTCTTTATTCGATGATCGATCAAATTCGTTTGATGATGCGAAGGCGTTTACTGTGATTAGTGCTTATAAACTAACTGCTACTGAAGAGAAAAACATTGTTAAAGATCTTGCTGAAAAATATAACGCAAGCGTAAGTATAGAAACATCTATTGATGAGACGCTAGTTGGCGGTCTGATAATAAAACTAGGGGACAAGGTGATTGATTTATCAATCAAAGCTCGCACTGATGAGCTTAACTTATGTCTATCAACACATTAATTATAAATTTATATAAAAGGAAGAGTTATGCAATTAAACGCCAGTGAAATTAGTGATTTAATTAAAAAACAAATAGAAGGTTTTGACTTTGGTTCAGAAGCTCGCACTGAAGGAACAATTGTTAGTGTTAGTGATGGTATTGTTAAAATTCACGGCCTAGCTGACGTTCAATTTGGTGAGATGCTTGAATTTCCAGGCAACACATTCGGAATGGCACTTAACCTTGAGCAAGATTCAGTTGGTGCGGTAGTATTAGGCGATTACATTCATCTTTCAGAGGGTGATACGGTTAAGTGTACTAATAGATTGGTAGAAGTTCCAGTTGGTGATGCATTGCTTGGCCGTGTTGTTAATCCATTAGGTCAGCCTATTGATGGCAAGGGTGCAATCGAAACAACAGGATCTCTTCCATTAGAAATTATGGCGCCAGGTGTTATTGAGCGCAAATCAGTAGATCAACCAATTCAAACTGGCATAAAGGCGATTGACGCAATGGTGCCAGTTGGGCGTGGTCAGCGTGAGCTTATTATTGGTGATCGTCAAACTGGTAAAACTGCTGTTGCTATTGATGCCATTATCAATCAAAAAGATACAGGCATTAAATGTGTGTATGTTGCAATTGGTCAAAAAGATTCTTCAGTTGCTGCTGTTGTACGAAAATTAGAAGAGCACGGCGCTTTAGAAAACACTATTATTGTTAATGCAGGTGCAGCATCTTCTCCTTCACTTCAGTACATTGCACCTTATGCAGGTTGTTCTATGGCTGAGTACTTCCGTGATCGTGGTGAAGATGCCTTAATTGTTTATGATGATTTAACCAAGCAAGCTTGGGCATATCGTGAAGTATCATTGCTATTGAAGCGTCCACCAGGACGTGAAGCATACCCAGGCGATGTATTCTATTTACATTCTCGCTTATTAGAGCGTGCATCACGTGTGAATGCTGAATATGTTGAAATGATGACTAACGGCGAAGTAAAAGGTAAAACTGGTTCATTAACAGCATTACCAATTATTGAAACTCAAGGTGGTGATGTATCAGCATTCGTACCAACCAATGTAATTTCAATTACTGATGGTCAAATCTTCCTAGAAACAGACTTGTTTAACGCCGGTGTAAGACCAGCGATTAACGCTGGTTTATCTGTATCTCGAGTTGGTGGTGCAGCACAAACAAAAATTATTAAGAAGTTAGGTGGTAGTATTCGTTTAGATCTAGCGCAATACCGTGAATTACAAGCTTTTGCACAGTTTGCATCAGATCTTGATGCTGAAACTAAAGCGCAAATTGATCGTGGTCAGCGTGTAACAGAGTTAATGAAGCAAAAGCAATATAGACCATTATCGGTTGCAGAATTAGCTACTTCTTTATTTGCTGCTAATTCGGGCTCATTAGATGATATCGATTCAAAGAAGGTTGTGGATTTTGAAGAGGCATTGTTAAACTACATGAATTCTAATCAGACAGAATTAATGGATATGATTAACGAAACTGGCGACTACAATGATGAAATTGCGAGCAAATTACAAGCTGCAATTGATGATTTCAAGGCAAACTACACTTGGTAAATAAATAATATGGCAGCTGGAAAGGAAATTAGAACGCAGATTGCGAGTATCAAAAATACTCAAAAGATCACTTCGGCCATGAAAATGGTGGCAGCGTCTAAAATGAAAAAAGCCCAACAGAGGATGGAGGCATCTCGACCTTATTCTGAAAAAATGACGAAGGTTATTGGTCATTTGGCAAATGCACACCCAGAGTTTGAGCACCCTTATATGAAGGAAGCAGGCGAGCTTAAGCGAGTTGGCATCATCATTATTTCAAGTGATCGAGGTTTGTGTGGCGGTCTAAATACTAATTTATTTAGAAGTCTTTTAAAAGATGTCCTTAAATATAAAGAACAAGGTGTAGAGGTTGATATTTGTACGATTGGTAAAAAAGCCACATCTTTTTTCAAGAATTCAGGGCTACCGATAAAATCAGTATTAATTGACTTGGGAGATGCGCCACATTTTGACGATCTTTTGGGTACTGTCAAAGTAATGTTAGATGCTTATGATACAGGCGAGATTCAGCAGTTGTCTGTCGCTTACAATACATTTGCAAATACAATGACTCAAGTGCCAACAACAATACAGCTAATTCCAATGGTAGCAAAAGAAGATGAAAGTATGAGTCATCGCTGGGATTATATTTATGAGCCTGATGCAGAAGAAGCGCTAAGTGCTCTACTAGTTAGGTATATCGAAGCCCTTGTTTATCAAGGTTTGGTTGAAAATATTGCCTGTGAGCAGTCATCAAGAATGGTTGCTATGCAGAGTGCCACGGATAATGCTGGTGATATGGTTGATGAATTAGAGTTAGTTTACAATAAAGCAAGACAAGCCGCAATTACTCAAGAGATTTCTGAGATTGTGAGTGGTGCTTCAGCAGTATAGATTTAAAAAATAAAGAATTATAAAAAGGAAAAACAAAATGAGCAGCGGAAAAATTACACAAATCATTGGTGCGGTTATCGATGTCGAATTCTCGGCAGGCACCGTTCCAAATATTTATGATGCCTTAATTGTTACAGAAACAGGCCTAACAATTGAAGTACAACAGCAATTAGGTGATAATACAGTGCGTGGAATTGCGATGGGTGGCTCTGAGGGCTTGAAGCGTGGTCTTGAAGTGTCAAATACTAATTCTCCAATTCAAGTGCCAGTAGGTACTAAGACGTTAGGTCGAATCATGAATGTATTAGGCGAGCCGATTGACAATGCTGGTGATGTTGGTGCAGAAACAAAATGGCCTATTCACCGCTCTGCGCCCGCTTATGACGAGCTTGCTCCTGCTGCAGAATTATTAGAAACAGGTATCAAAGTAATTGACTTGGTTTGTCCATTCGCTAAGGGTGGTAAAGTTGGTTTATTTGGTGGTGCTGGTGTTGGTAAAACAGTTAACATGATGGAGCTAATTCGTAACATTGCGATTGAACACTCAGGTTATTCTGTATTTGCTGGTGTTGGTGAGCGTACTCGTGAGGGCAATGATTTCTATTATGAAATGAAAGAATCCAACGTACTTGATAAAGTATCACTAGTTTACGGTCAAATGAACGAGCCACCGGGAAACAGATTACGTGTTGCGCTAACAGGCTTAACAATGGCTGAGTACTTCCGTGACGAAGGTCGTGATGTATTATTATTTATTGATAATATTTATCGTTACACACTTGCTGGTACTGAAGTATCAGCACTATTAGGTCGTATGCCTTCAGCGGTAGGTTACCAGCCAACATTAGCATCAGAAATGGGCGCATTACAAGAGCGTATTACATCAACTAAGAAAGGTTCAATTACTTCTATTCAGGCAGTATATGTACCTGCAGATGATTTAACAGATCCATCTCCAGCAACAACATTTGCTCACTTAGATGCAACTGTAGTATTGTCTCGACAAATTGCAGAATTAGGTATTTATCCTGCAGTAGATCCCCTTGATTCTACTTCACGTCAGCTTGATCCATTAATCGTTGGCCAAGAGCATTACAATATCGCTCGTGGAGTACAGGGTGTTTTACAAAGATATAAAGAATTAAAAGACATTATTGCTATTTTGGGCATGGATGAATTGTCAGAAGAAGATAAACAATCTGTTTCTCGTGCTCGTAAGATTCAGCGCTTCTTGTCGCAGCCATTCTTTGTTGCTGAAGTGTTTACAGGCTCGCCTGGTAAATATGTATCTCTAAAAGACACTCTTGCAGGCTTTAGTGCTATTCTTAATGGTGAGTTAGACGATCTTCCTGAGCAAGCATTCTACATGATGGGCTCTATTGAAGAGGTTCGTGAAAAAGCAGCTGCGGGGAAAGTGTAAATGTCAATGATTCAAGTTGATATCGTAAGTGCTACTGAGTCACTTTATTCAGGAGAGGCTAAATGTGTGTTTGCTCCTGGTGTTAGTGGTGAGTTAGGTATTTACCCTCAACATTTAGCCCTTCTGTCAACATTACGTCCTGGTGAAGTTCGTGTTGAGACTGAAAGTGGCATTGAGTCTATTTATGTTTCAGGTGGTATTGTTGAAGTTCAGCCTTCTATCGTTACAATTTTTTCTGATACTGCCATTCGTGCTAATGACTTGGATGAGTCTAAAGCATTAGAAGCCAAGCAAAGAGCAGAAGAGGAGATGGCTAATGCAGATACTGATCATGATATTACATCAACTCAAGCTGCTTTAGCTGAGTCTATGGCTCAGTTGCAATTGATTTCTAAGATGAGAGGTAAGAAGCGTTAAACGCAAATATTTTTACAATCTAAAATTTTATTGTTGATAACTTTAACGCCTTCTTTTTGAAGGCGTTTTTGTTTGATGGGTGCGCTATAATCATAGTCGACTATTTCATCATTTGACTTTACACTTGGTGAAAAGACGCTTCAGGGGCAAAAGCGTTTCTTTATTCATGGCAGAGTAAACAGCTTGATAAGCATTTAGTCGATTTATTAATTTAGCCAGGCCATCATAAGTGTTAACCGATCCACTAGCTAGCAATTCTTTCAGACTCTAAAAGCTTAGTGTCTGAAAATTTGTCATACTAGGTATTTAGCCATTGCAGTCTCATAGTTATCTTGTGCTTTTAGAATGAAGTCACACACTTCTCTAACTGCGCCGTGACCACCTTTTTTATCGGTAATAATGCAGGCATTTTCTTTAACTAAGTCATGAGCATTTGCTACTGCAATTGGTAGTCCAACTTGTCGCATGACGGGCAAGTCAATAATGTCATCACCAACATAAGCAACTTGATCTGCATTGAGGCTTAATTTTTCAAGCAAGTCATTATAAGCAATCAATTTGTCACTTTGGCCTTGGTAAAAATGCTTAATTTTTAAGTTGTTCATTCGGTGTGCAACATTTGGTGAATTTCTAGCACTGATGATTGCAGGTTCTACGCCATATTCATTGAGTAGCTTAATGCCTAATCCGTCTAATGAATTAAAGCGTTTTAGCTCAATCCCCTCATCTGAAAAAAATAGCCCGCCATCGGTAAGTACGCCGTCCACATCAAAAATAATTAGTTTAATTTTTTTAGCACGTAAATAGGCTTTGTTTAATAAATTCATGTTATTTTGCTCCAAATAAAGGCGTCCCCGGGATCAGTTTTTCTGCCAGGTGCTATATCACTATGCCCAACTACATTGCCAATTGGGTAATGGTTTTTCAAGATCGATAATACGTTATTTAAGGAGTGATATTGTTGTGTTTCATAGCTAATATGGTCGGTTCCTTCGAGCTCAATGCCGATTGAATAATTGTTACAATCTGGATTATTGTTATAAACAGACTCGCCAGCATGCCAAGCACGTTTATCAAAATCTACGAATTGTATGATCGAACCATCTCGTTTAATTAGCAAATGTGCAGACACTTTAACATTTTTTATTGTTTCAAAATAAGTGTGCTTGCTAGTATCAAGATTATTGGTAAAAAAATCTTCAATATAATCGTTATTAAACTCAGAAGGCGGTAATGATATGTTGTGAATAACAATCAACGTTATTTCGCTATTTGGTGGACGCTGATTGAAGTTTTCAGAAGGGATTTGGACTGCTATATCCAGCTGATGATTAATAACCATGTAACTGATTATAGCAGTTTAGTGGATTTTATTAAAATAACGTCCGCGCAGCATTAATCTCACCGATCCTGCTTCATCTGTAAATGAGCTGCGACTATGTAAGATATTGTTGCAAATTAGTCCTTGATTAGCGCTCATGGTATGAGAGAAATGATATTCAGTGTTGCTACTTAATAGCTGATCAAGTATTTCCACAGCTTGTTTAATTTCATCTGAGTTATAAAACTCTATGCTTTTTTTCCGTTGTGTATAGCGCATGGAAAGTTGATTAGTTTGTTCGTCAATGAAATAAATTGGCCCCACTGATGTCTCTCGTCTAATTTCTCCATCAACAATATGTGCTGGGATACTCATTGCCTTTGCGTGGGTGAGCGCTTTAGCCACCTCTGGATTTTGTTGTCTTAATAGCAAATAAATCATTTGGTGATCAATCCAATTATTCTCTCCACCACTTGATGCAGGATTGACACAATACAATGAAAATGCACGCACTCGATTTTCTATTGCATTGTAATAACCGTCAGTATGCCAACCTATTGCACGATTGGTATAAGGAATAAATTCAGCTTGATTTTCACCTTCACTTTGGGTGATGTGAGCCAAGCCTTGATTTTCAACATACAAATGTGCATCAAAATCATCCAGCCCAAATTGTTGATTAAAACTGACTAAATCTTTTTCATAATCCTGTAATTGTTGTGTTTGAAATAAAGCAAAGTTATTATGCTCGCACAAGTTAACAATCTGTTTTTTTTCAGCTTGCGTTAGTTGTTTGGGATTGTTAATTTCTATCAGGCAGTCTTCAATCTGAGTTACCGCTTTGGCAAGTTTTTCATCTCGCCAAAACTGGTAATCATCATCAGAAACTAGAATGTTAGCCATTAATTCGTTTATTTATAAACCACTGTTGTGCAATTGAAAGGACGTTGTTGACTACCCAGTAAAGTACTAATCCTGATGGGAACCATAGGAAAAATATTGTAAATACAAAAGGCAATGCCATCATGATTTTCGCTTGCATTGGATCAGGTGGTGGCGGGTTCAATTTTTGTTGAACAAACATACTCACACCCATGATCAATGGCAAGATATAGAATGGATCTGGTGCAGATAAATCAATCAAATACCAGAATGGCGTTTGACGTAATTCAACCATCTCTAGTAGCACCCAGTACAGTGAAATAAATACAGGGATTTGCACCAAGATCGGTAAACAACCTGCTGCAGGATTGATCTTTTCTTTTTTATACAGCTCCATGGTTTTTTGACCCATCTTCTGTTTGTCATCGCCATAAGTCTCTTTCAGCTTGGCCAGTCTTGGAGAAAGCTTTCGCATGCCAGCCATTGAGCGATATGATTTTTCACTAAGCTTGTAGAAGGCTAGCTTGATTAAAATCGTTAGAATTATAATGGCATAACCCCATGACTGCACAAAGGAATAGATCCAATGCAGTACTTCAGATAATGGCTTGGCGATAATAAACAAAATGCCATAGTCAACTGTTTTATCTAATCCAGGCGCAAGTTCGTCAATACGTTCCTGTTCTTTGGGGCCGATATATAAAGCATTGGTGCTGAGTGTTGTGGTGACGCCTGGTGCAACACTTTGAGCAGGGTTAACAATGGTTAGCAAGTGCTTTCCGTTATTAATTTTAGAAGAGTAATTATGAGTATCTTGAGCTTCTGGGATCATGGCAACAAAGAAGTAATGTTGAATCATGGCCATCCAGCCACCTTTAGAAGAGGTCTTTGGTTGCTCGTCAAATTCATCAAACTCTATCTTTTCATAAACCTCTTGGTCGTCATATTTTGCACCACCTGTATAGGTTGGCATCATCATGTTTGACTGATCTAAGGCATTACGAACCAGCTGTGTATAGCTAGTAACATTAATTGCGTTATTAGAATTGTTGCTGACTTGATAATCTACCTTAACAACATAGCTACCCCTGGTGAAATGATAGTTTTTAGTCACTAATGTGCCATTTGCACCTTTCCAAACTAATGGAACAGTCAAGCTGTCGCCTTGCATTTGGTAGTGTGTTTGACCTGAACTAAAGAATGAGTGGTGAGTCGGCATTTGCTTGCTTGGTAATAAGCCACTTTGAGCCTGGAACAGCTCTCCAGATTTGTCACTTAGTAATTGAAATTTAGGTTCAGAGCCAAGTTCAATTGGATAGTCCTCAAGCCATGCATTGGTAATGGTGCCACCCTTATGGCTAATCTCTAATGTTAGTAAATCAGTATTAACAGTTACAAACGTACCGCTAACAGTCTCCTTAGGACTTGGTAAGTCAGGCATTGTGCTAGTGTTAATTGCACTTGGAACGTTTAATTCTTGATCAACAATAGCCGGTGTATTGCTTGCCGGCTGTTGTTGATAAATTAAGTTTCCATTGGAATCAACAGCATGTTGTCTATCCCATTGCTCTTTAAGTAAGAATAAACTGAGAAGAATAGCAATAATAAGGAAAAATTTTTGATTGTTCATCGGTATTTTGTATTAATTAAAGTTAAATTATTTTTTTGGTACAGGGTCGTACCCACCATCATGCCAAGGGTGGCATTTTCCAATACGTTTTGCACTTAAGGCAAGCCCTCTGAAAAACCCATGATCCTTGACAGAATCATAGGCATATTGCGAGCAAGTCGGTTGAAACCTACAATTAGAGCCAAGTAAGGGGCTGATAAATAGTTGGTAAAACTTGATTGGAATAAGTAATAGGTGGCGCATTATTTATCAACCACCTTGTGTAGTAGCACTGTTAAATCTTGTGCAATGGTAGTGTTGTTAGCTGCTTTAGCATGCCTTGCCATCACTACAAATTCCCAATTATTAAGGGTAGCTTGTTGATGTCTAAAAGTTTCACGCGCAATACGTTTGAAGCGATTTCTTTCAATCGCTAGACGGTGTACTTTTTTAGAAATGGCAAGCCCAAGTTTGGCTTTTGTTGTGTCTGTCTTAACAGCCATAACCTGCCAATATTTTCCCCTAGTCATATTACCATTGTTAAAAATGGATTTATATTCACCAGGTTTTAATATTTTAGATTGGCGGGTTAATCTAAAAGACATCTACAGAATGGTATTAAGCTGTTAAACGCTTACGACCTTTTCTTCTGCGTGAATTAACAATTGCGCGACCTGCTTTGGTGCTCATTCTTGATCTAAAACCGTGCTTACGTTTACGCTTAATTACACTCGGTTGGAAGGTTCTCTTTTGCTTCATAATGAATATCGCTCAATAAAATCTTGCAATTTTACCATAACTTAACGAAGCTTGTATTAACAGTAGTGAATATAGATTCTAATGCTTAAAGAATCTAATGGCAGTATAAGGTGCTACAATAACTCTTAATCTGAAGTTTGTCATAAGGGCTTGAATGGATCTGATTTATTGGTTACTATTGTTAAAGGCGCCAAATTTAGGTGTTAAGACATTTTACAAGGCTTTGAGACATTTTGAATCGCCAAAGCAAGTATTTACCTCAAACCACACTGAACGAGTTAATTCAGGATTATTTCGCAAACAAACACTGGAATATCTTACGACGGCTGATATCTCTTCAGTGCAGGCTGATATTGATTGGGTCAAGGCTGATGATTGCCACATACTAACACTCATTGATAAGGATTATCCGCCACAACTTAAAGCTATTACTGATCCGCCACCAATACTATATGTCAGAGGTAATGTTAAATGCTTGTCAGCACCGCAGCTTGCCATTGTTGGTAGTAGAAATCCAAGTACTGGTGGTAAGCAGAATGCATACGAGTTTTCCAATCGGCTGGCAAAATTAGGGTTAGTTGTTACATCAGGAATGGCTAGTGGTATTGATGCACAGGCGCACATTGGCGCATTAGAAGCGCAAGCAAATACCATTGCCGTTTGCGGCACAGGGTTGGATAGAATCTATCCTGCCAAGCATAAGTCGCTGGCCCATCAGATCTCCATGCAAGGTGCATTGGTGTCTGAATTTTTTATAGGAACAGCGCCAGTGGCCAGTAACTTCCCAAGGCGAAACCGTATTATTAGTGGCTTAAGTTTAGGTACTTTAGTGGTGGAAGCTAGCATTAAAAGTGGCACCATGATTACTGCAAGATTGGCTGCTGAGCAGGGCAAAGAAGTGTTCGCAATTCCAAGTTCAATTCACAATCCTTTGGCCGAAGGTTGTCATGAGCTAATTAAGCAAGGGGCAAAATTAACCAGTGATATTGACGACATTATTAACGAGCTTCCACAGGGTTTATTAGGCGACATATCGCCTGTAAAAATTGATCGACCAACAAAAGAATTGGACAAAACAGGCCTTAACGTATTAAAATGCCTCAGCTATGAAGCTTTAACAGTTGATCAATTGGTTGAAAAAACCAAGCTTAGCCCACAAGTAGTAACGCAAGAGTTGTTGTTATTAGAACTTGACAACCAAATTGAAAAGACTAGCTCGCAAGGCTATATATTAATTAAATGAACCAATATGACACATAATATTCTCGATGTTTTAACCTATATGTTTGATTACCTCTTTGAAGAAGCTGAACAAGATGACGCTCATGAAATTGATGATCTTGAATTAAAAGCTCATTTGTCCGATGCAGGCTTTGATATTGTTGGTATTGATAAAGCACTAAACTGGCTTGAAAATATTGCCGCTTTGCAAGATGGAAAAATCAAACCTTTCAATACAGTGTATAGCTCAAGCATGCGTATTTATACTCAAGCTGAGCAGGACAAATTAGATTCGAAGTCACGTGGTTTTTTATTGTTCATGGAAAACATTGGTCAGCTAGATGCTAACCAACGTGAAATGATTATTGAGCAAGTGATGTCATTAGGCGAAGCAAAAATTGATCTAGAAGATCTTAAGTGGGTGGTGATGATGGTGCTAGGCAACAGTGTCGACGGTGAAATATCAGCGCAATGGCTTGAGTCTATTGTTTTTCTTGACGAAAAACGCACACTACAATAATGGCTAAAAATCTAGTAATTGTCGAGTCCCCTGCCAAGGCAAAGACCATTGAAAAATTTCTAGGCAAAGATTATGTCGTTAAGTCTAGCATTGGACATATCCGTGATATGCCAAAGAAAAATATGGGCATCGATATTGAAAATAATTTTGAGCCAACTTATGAAGTAACAGCAGACAAAAAGAAAGTAGTTGCTGAGCTACGTAAGGCTGTTAAGGTGGCTGAAAAAGTCTATCTTGCAACGGACGAGGATCGCGAGGGTGAGGCCATTGCTTGGCATTTGCTGGAAGCCTTAAAACTTCCGAGAGATACCCCAAGAATCGTTTTTCACGAGATCACTAAGGGTGCTATTACCAACGCTATTATCAAACCAAGAACGGTAGATTATGATTTGGTTGATGCTCAGCAAGCGCGTCGTATTATTGACCGATTAGTAGGTTTTGAAATATCTCCAGTACTATGGCGCAAAATTTCAGGTGCACGTTCAGCGGGGCGTGTTCAATCTCCAGTGATGCGATTGGTGGTTGAGAGAGAGCGTGAAATTACTAAACATACTTCTGTTTCCACTTACAAAGTTAAAGCAGAGCTAGTCAATGATAGTGGCGAATTGGTTGATGTTAAACTCAATAGAGATTTTGAATCAAAAGACGATGCATTGGCATTTGCCACTAAGCTTTTATCGGCTGATTTAAGCGTTTCCTCCATTGAGAAAAAACCCTCTAAGCGCTCACCTAAGGCACCATTTATTACCTCTACTTTACAACAAGAGGCATCGCAAAAGCTTGGGTTTTCAGTTAAGCAAACCATGACAATTGCACAAAATCTATATCGCGAAGGTTCAATTACCTACATGAGAACAGATTCATTTACTTTGTCTGAAACAGCAATTGAAGCTGCAGGCAAGGTGATTGAGCAAGAGTTTGGCTCTGAATATCACAATGTTAGGCGTTTTAAAACAAAGGATGCGGGTGCACAAGAGGCGCATGAAGCTATTCGCCCAACAGACTTAACTAAGCCAAGTATTTATGGTGTGGATGAGCAAACTGCTCGACTGTACAGCTTGATTTACAAGCGTACGTTAGCATCACAAATGAGTGATGCCAAATTACAAAAAACCCAAATTAAAATTGGCTTATCAAATACAGACGAAATATTTTTAGCCAACGGTGAAATCCTAACTTTCCCTGGATTTTTAAAGGTTTACGATTACCTTTCAGCTGATGATAAATTATTACCAGACCTTCGAGAAGGTGAGCAATTAACACTAGCAAGCTTCTCTGCAAGAGAAAGCTTCTCACGTGCTAAGCCAAGATACACAGAAGCTTCTTTGGTTAAAAAAATTGAAGAGATGGGTATTGGTAGGCCGTCTACTTTTGCAACTATGGTGTCAACGGTTCAAGATCGAAACTACGTAACCAAGGAAACTCGAGAGGGCTTTGAGCGTGAGTACGAGTTAATCGAAATCGAAGATGGTCGTGTAGTAGAGTCTAAGCCAAGTGAGACAACAGGTGCAGAAAAAAATAAGCTATTTCCAACTAACGTAGCATATCTGCTTAATGATTTCTTAGTGAAAAACTTTAGCAATATTATTGACTACGAGTTTACTGCAAAACTAGAGTCAGATTTTGATACGGTTGCTACTCAAAACGTCCCTTGGAAAAATGTCGTTAAAAATTTCTATGAGCCATTTCATGCACAAATTGAGGAAGCTGCCAATATTTCCAGAGAAGAGACGCATGGCATGCGTGAATTGGGCAAAGACCCTAAATCTGGTAAGCCGGTTAGTGTTCGTTTTGGACGTTATGGTGCATTTGCGCAAATTGGCCACAAAGATGATGAAGATAAGCCTACTTTCGCTGCACTTAGAGGTACGTTAGATATTGAAAGTATTAAATTAGATGAGGCGTTAGAGTTGTTTAATATGCCGCGTACCGTTGGTGAAACAGACGATTTTGGTGTAATTAAAGCAAACTATGGTCGTTTCGGACCTTACATACAATATGGAAAAAAATACGTTTCTTTAAAAGAACACATCCCTGAAGATGTTAGCCTAGAGACTGCATTAGAGCTTATTGCAGCTAAAGAAAAATTTGATGCTGAGCGTATTATCAAAACTTTTGAAGATTCTGATATTCAGGTGCTTAATGGTCGTTTTGGTCCTTATGTTTGGAATGGTAAAAAGCGTGGAAAAGGCCAAAAAAATATCACCATCAAAAAAGTTTTTGGTGACAAAGATCCAGCTGATTTAACCCTTGATGAATGTAAAAAAGCCATCTCTGGCAAGTTGAAGCCAAAAACTAAAGCCAAGAAAGCTAAAAAAGCTACTGCTAAAAAGGCTGCACCTAAAAAAGCTACTGCTAAAAAGGCTGCACCTAAAAAAGCTACTGCTAAAAAGGCTGCACCTAAAAAAGCTACTGCTAAAAAGGCTGCACCTAAAAAAGCTACTGCTAA
>DTUI01000044.1:0-2620 GCA_012964205.1 Candidatus Thioglobus sp. | reverse complement strand
TTATCACACAGTCTTTTGTTGTTGTTGCAGTGTAAAATGCAAAGCATTTATTGATAAACACAAACTTATAATGTTACTAATTAGCGAAATAATGATTGGCAATCCTCAAATTGAAACCTTTGAAGAGTTGGTTGTGACACTTAGAGCAATTGCAAAATCATCTGACGAGCGTTTTTTTCGTATGGATGTAAAGCCTGATTATGCAGACGTACCTGACAACTGGGAAGACCGCCTAGAAGCGGCCTTCTACTAAAGGAAAACTCATGGGAAAATACCTAAATAAAGAGCAAATTTTTGACGCAGAAGATGGCGAGGACATGTACGCCAATGAAGAGCAATTAGTTGCCCGTCTAGATTTTTTTGAAAAGCAATTAATGGATCAAACTGCTGATACAGCAGTAGAAGACAAAATCAATACCTTGTTAGAAATTGCACGAATTCAGGTGGAGCGATACAAAGGTGCTGATGCTTGGGAAAGAGCCATGACAGCATTTGATTTAGCCAAAGAAAATGAACTTTGGGAGCTGGCAACAGAAGCTTGTGATGCTATGTTTTTATCTGAAGGTCCGGATGCTTTAAAAGCATTAGGTCATGCATTATGGTTGGGCGTTACCTTTCCTATTGATGCAGAAATTACAGTTGCAATGTTGCAGCATTTGGTTGAAGAGTCTCCTAAAGGGGCTGACACTAAAGCCTATGCGGCAGCTACAGCACACTATATCGTTTCCGTGCGTCGTGGCACTGACGATGATTTAACCTTCTTTGCTTCGCAAATGATTGCATCAGTTGCAGACGAACATTCGCATGTATCAGACCAGTCTACATTTGATTTGTGGCGTAAAACATTACAATTAGACAAGCCTGAAGTATTTCTATCTAAACTTTCTAGCGCGATTGACCAACTAGTAGGCGAAGATTGGTGGGTTGATCGTGATGCTATCAGGGCTAAATTAGACGCTGAAGGAAAATAAATGAAAATTAAAATTTGCGGATTTACTCAAGCACAAAATGCACGTGATGCAGCGATGCTTGGCATTGATGCAATTGGTTTAGTTTTCTATGAAAAATCTCCAAGACATGTCGATATCAATCAAGCATTAGATATTGTTCAGGCGCTGCCTCCTTTTATTAATAGAGTGGGATTGTTTGTTAATGCAGACTCGCATTTTATTGATGAGGTTCTATGCGAAGTGCCTCTTGATACTTTGCAATTTCATGGTGATGAAACACCAGAACAGTGCGCACAATATGCCATGCCATTTGTTAAGGCTTTACGCGTTAAAGAGCAAACAAACATTATTCAATTAGCTCAAGATTACCAGCAGGCAAGCGGATTGTTATTGGATGCTTATCATCCAAGCAGCTACGGTGGCACTGGCGATCAATTTGATTGGAGTCTGGCAAATGTTGAGATTGATTTACCAATCATCTTAGCGGGCGGCCTTACGCCTGATACTGCTCATCAAGCGGCTAGTCAAGTTAACCCATATGCGCTAGATGTATCTAGCGGAGTTGAGAGCGCTAAAGGCATTAAAGATATTGAAAAAATTAAGCAATTTATTAAACAAGCAAATTTATGAGTACTTATAACTTACCAGACGATAAAGGCCATTTCGACAAATTTGGCGGCGTTTTCATCGCAGAAACCTTAATGACAGCAATTACCGAGCTGCAAGAGGCATATGAAAAATATAAGGATGATGAAGAGTTTATTCGTGAATTTGAACATGATTTAAAACACTATGTAGGTCGTACAACACCGCTTTATCATGCTGAAAATTTAAGTAAAAAATTAGGTGGCGCGCAAATATACCTAAAACGTGAAGATTTAAATCACACCGGCGCACATAAAGTTAACAACACCATCGGTCAGGCGCTCTTAGCCAAACGCATGGGCAAGACTCGTATTATTGCTGAAACAGGCGCAGGCCAACACGGTGTTGCAACTGCAACAGTTGCAGCAAGACTAGGCATGGAATGCGTGGTTTATATGGGTGAGGTGGATGTTGCTCGTCAGGCGCTTAATGTATTCAGAATGAAGCTTCTTGGTGCCACTGTAATTCCAGTGACCTCAGGTTCTAAAACCTTAAAAGATGCGCTAAATGAAGCCATGCGTGATTGGGTTACTAACATTGACGATACCTTCTACATTATTGGCACTGTTGCAGGGCCACACCCATATCCAATGATGGTGCGTGATTTTCAATCAATCATTGGTAAAGAGGCTAAAGTACAATTTGCTGATCAAGTCGGTGGCTTGCCAGATGCTCTAGTTGCTTGTGTAGGCGGTGGATCAAACGCGATTGGCCTATTCTATGAGTTCATCGATGATAAATCAGTAGATCTTTATGGCGTTGAAGCGGCTGGACATGGCCTTGAAAAAGGTCCAACAGCGCATGCAGCACCTTTGTGTGCCGGTAGTATAGGCGTTCTTCATGGTAATCGTACATACCTTATGGAAGATGAAAACGGCCAAATTATCGAAGGCCATTCTATTTCTGCAGGATTAGACTATCCAGGTGTTGGTCCAGAGCATGCTTATTTAAAAGATTCTGGCCGTGCACAATACGTAGCAATTACTGACAAAGAGGCGCTAGATGCATTTCATACGCTCACGAGG
>DTUI01000043.1 GCA_012964205.1 Candidatus Thioglobus sp. | reverse complement strand
CCATACCTTTAACAATAATTTCTGTTTGTGAAGGTGTTTCAGCTGTAACACCTTCTGGTAAATCGTACTTAACTGGATGTGAAAAACCTAGGGTTAAATCTAACACTTTACCCATTGACTTTGCACGGTAACCAACGCCGATTAATGTTAATTTCTTTTCCCAACCTTCTGAGACACCTTGGACTAAGTTAGCAGTATTAGCTCTTGCTGTACCTGCTTGTGCCCACGCCTTCTTTAGATCACTCTTATCTACCTTGGCAATATCAAATGTTAGTACATTTTCTACATTGGTAATTACTACCGACGGATGAACATCCATCTGTAATTGACCTAACTTACCTTTAACAGACATGCTCGTACCATTAATAGATACCTCAACGCCAGCTGGAATTTCGATTGGTGATTTTGCAATTCTAGACATCTTATAACTCCCTAATTAAGAAACGCTGCACAAAACTTCACCGCCAACATTTTCAGCTGCTGCATTTTGACCAGTCATTACACCCTTAGGTGTTGAAACAATTACAATACCTAGGCCATTCATAACACTTGGCATTTCAGTACTCTTTACATACACACGTAAACTTGGCTTAGAGATTCTTTGTAAAGAATCAATCACCGGTTTATTGTCATAGTACTTTAACTTAATGGTTAAAGTTTTAGCGGCAGCTTCGCCGTCAACGCTAAATGACTCAATGTAACCTTCTTGCTGCATCACACTTGCGATAGCAGATTTTAAATTTGATGCTGGGATATTAACTTCTTTCTTATCAACCATGTGCGCATTACGAATGCGGGTTAACATATCAGCTACTGGATCAGACATACTCATATTATTTTCCTCCTACCAACTTGCTTTAGATAAACCGGGCACTTCACCATTCATGGTGCGCTCTCTTAATTTTGTTCTCGCTAGACCAAACTTGCGATAGAAACCATGTGGACGACCTGTTAAACCACAACGACTACGTTGACGGGTAGGTGATGCATCACGTGGTAGTGCCTGCAACTTGATCGTTGCTTGGAAACGCTCTTCATCAGAAGAGTGTACACTTTTAATAGTTTTCTTTAGTTCAAGACGCTTAGTGCGGTATTTTTCAACCAGCTTTGTGCGCTTGATGTCTCTATTTATCATAGACTTTTTAGCCATTTTCCTGTCCTTTAAATGGGAAATTAAACATTGCTAATAGTTTCTTAGCGTCATCATTGTTAGTAGCAGAAGTTGTGATAGCGATATCCATACCACGTGTTCTAGTTACTTTTTCAAAATCAATTTCTGGGAATACGATTTGTTCCGTTAAACCCATGTTGTAGTTACCACGGCCATCAAATGATTTTTCGTTTAAACCACGGAAATCACGAATACGAGGAATCGCAATATTCACCAAACGATCAAGAAATTCATACATTCTTTCCTTGCGTAGGGTTACCTTACAACCAATCGGGTTGCCTTCTCTTAATTTGAAACTTGCGACTGACTTACGTGCATTACAAGTCATTGGTTTCTGACCAGAAATAAGACTCATCTCTTCTAAGGCACTTTGTAAGATCTTCTTGTCACCTAGTGCACTACCCAAACCCATATTAATGGTGATCTTTTCGATCTTAGGTACTTGCATCGGGTTAGTTAAACCCAGCTCTTTTAGTAGCGCAGGTAAAATTTCTTTTTTATATTGTTCTTGTAATCTAGGCACGGTTAGTTTTCCTTAACTTGTTCAAACGATTGAATCGCCGTTTGATTTAAAAAATCTTTCTTTGTTGCCGTCTTTGTCAGTGCGAACACCAACTCTGTCTGCTTTCTTTGTTTTTGCGTTGTAGATTGCTACATTTGAAATAGCCATTGGCATTTCTGTATCAATAATGCCACCGGTTACGCCAGAATTTGGATTAGGCTTTACATGTTTCTTAGCAATATTTAAACCTTCAACTACGACTTTAATATCAGTGATCTTAGTGACTGTGCCTGTTGAACCTTTGTCCTTACCGGCAATTACAATCACTTCATCATTTAATTTAATTTTTTGCATTATAAAACCTCTGGTGCTAATGACACAATCTTCATAAATTGCTTGTTACGTAATTCACGAGTAACTGGGCCAAAAATACGTGTACCAACCGGCTCTAATTTAGTATTTAACAACACACAAGCGTTGTTATCAAAGCGAATACGTGATCCATCAGCACGACGAACACCATGTGCAGTACGTACAACAACTGCGTCGTATACATCACCTTTTTTCACTTTACCGCGAGGTGAGGCCTCTTTAATACTGACCTTGATAACATCACCAATAGCCGCATAACGACGCTTAGAGCCGCCTAGTACTTTAATACACATTGCTTTGACACCACCACTGTTGTCCGCAATATGAAGTTTTGTTTGCATTTGAATCATGTCTT
>DTUI01000042.1 GCA_012964205.1 Candidatus Thioglobus sp. | reverse complement strand
ACTACTTTTAGGGTTATCTAGACTAATAACTACATAAAAATAGTATAAATAAGAATTTGTTAACAAAAAGTAGGGAAAATATAAGGGTAAACAACCTAAAATTACTTTTTTAAGGTAAATTTAATGATTTTTAGAGATTAATTAATAAAATTTTCTAAATTTTTGACTAAAAAATAGTCAAATAAAGAAATAATCCTAAGAAAATTTAGATCTAATTAGTGCTGATACAGCGCCCATGTCAGCCTTGCCATCTAACTGACCTTTTAACACACCCATGAGCTTACCCATGTCTTGCATGGACGAAGCGCCAGAATCGACAATAGCTTTGTCCACAGCAATAGAAATTTCAGCCTCTGAAAGTTGTTCTGGCATGTAATTATTAATAATGACTAACTCAGCTTCTTCAACATCAACGAGATCATCACGACCTGCATCTTTGAATTGTGAAATTGAGTCTTTACGCTGTTTAACCATTTTTTGAATAACTGCTAAAACTTGGGTATCGTCAAGCTCAATACGTTCATCAACTTCACGTTGCTTAACCGCACCTAAGATCATGCGCACAGCTTTTAAGGCGCCCTTGTTTTTTGCCTTCATGGCAGTTTTCATATCTTCGATAATGCGTGCTTTAAGTTCTGACATAGTTATTAATAGGTAAGTAAAAAAAAGGTAAAAAAAATGCGGTTTAACTATAAACCGCATTTTGATAAACTTCTAGTACATGCGTTTGCGATGTACTCGGTTTTTAGCCATCTCTTTATGAGTGCGCTTAACCGCTGCAGCTTTCATACGTTTATTAACCCATGTTTGCTTTTCAAAGAATTCTTTCTTACGAACATCTGTAATAACACCGGCACGATCACATGAACGACGAAAACGTCTAAGTGCAATATCAAATGGTTCGTTCTCTCTTACTTTAATTGAAGGCATGTTATATTTTCCTTATGAATCTGTAGAAGTAGCTTCTGCAGATGCAGTGCTATCAAAATCAACCAATTGAACAATTGCCATTGGTGCTTTATCGCCAGTACGGAAACCAGCTTTTAAAATACGGATGTAACCACCAGGGCGATCTTTGTAGAAAGGACCTAGCTGAGTGAATAATTTTGCAACCATCGCATCATCACGTAACTTAGCAAAAGCGTTACGTCGATTAGCAACAGAATCTGTTTTAGCTTTAGTGATTAATGGCTCTACCACACGACGAAGCTCTTTTGCTTTAGGCAAAGTAGTTCTGATTGTCTCATGCTCGAATAACGAGTTAGCCATGTTCTTAAACATTGCCTTACGGTGAGAAGAGTTACGATTTAGTTGTCTACCTGACTTTCTATGTCTCATTATATTTCCTTATTCACTCATTAGATCAACTGGAGGCCAGTTAGGAATGTCTGTCCCTAATGCAAGCTTCTTGTCAGTTAATACTTCTTTAATTTCGTTCAATGATTTACGACCTAAGTTAGGCGTTCTTAATAAGTCTTGCTCAGACTTTTGGATTAAATCACCAATGTAATAGATTTGCTCTGCTTTAAGACAGTTTGCACTACGAACTGTTAATTCTAACTCATCAACAGCAGCCAATAACTGAGGATCGAAATCATCAGATGTTGGTAACGCTTCTTCTTCTTGAACTAGTTCAAGCTCAACAAATGAAGATAACTGATCTTGTAAGATTGAAGCTGCACGTTTAATTGCTGCTTCTGCATTAACAGAACCGTTTGTTTCGATCGTCATGTTTAATTTATCAAGATTAACTTTTTCACCAACTCTACAAGCATCAACTGTGAAGCTTACACGTTTAATTGGTGAAAAACTTGCATCAAGCTGAATGCCACCAATAGATGACGCTTCATCAGATCGAGATACTGCAGTATCGTAACCAACACCTGTACCAATCTTAATTGTCATACGAATATGACCACCATCATTGATAGTTGCAATTACAAAATCAGGGTTGAATGCTGTGATATCTCTACCATTTGATTCAATATCAGCAACAGTAATTAGACATGGGCCTTTTTTGTCAATTATAACTTCAGCCTGTTCAGATGTATTTAAACCAACAGAAACTTCTTTAAGGTTTAATAGAATATCTAAAACATCTTCTTGTACACCATCAATCGTTGAGTACTCATGCATAACTCCGTCTATTGCTACTTCTGTAATAGCTGAACCAGTCATTGAAGATAATAATGTTCTTCTTAGGGCGTTACCTAAGGTATGACCAAAACCTCTTTCTAATGGCTCAAGAACTACCTTAAACTCATTAGCAGTTGTCTCTTTAGATTCAACTAGTTTTGGCTTTAAAAAATCTTTTGCGCTACCTTGCATATTAAAATCCTTACTTAGAATACAATTCAACAATCAAATGTTCTTGGATGTCTGAAGATAGATCATCACGTGCAGGAACATTTTTAAATACACCTTTAAGTGCTTTAGTGTCAACATCAATCCAGTCAGCTTGATCACCTTGCTCTGCAAGTTCCATTGCTAATTGAATACGAGATTGTTTTTTAGCTTTCTCACGAATAGAGATTTCATCATTCGCACTTACTTGATAAGAAGGGATATTAACAATTGAACCGTTTACTAAAACAGACTTGTGAGAAACTAACTGTCTAGATTCGGCACGAGTCGAGCCAAAGCCCATACGGTATACAACATTATCTAAACGACACTCAAGCAAAGATAATAAATTTTCACCTGTTGAACCTTTCTTTTGAGAAGCTTTTTTGTAGTAAAGGCTAAATTGCTTTTCTAATACACCATAGATACGACGTACTTTTTGCTTCTCACGAAGTTGTAAACCATACTCAGTACCTTTTTGACGACGAACATTGGCACCGTGTACACCAGGTAATTGAGTTAATTTACATTTTGAATCTAATGATCTAATGCCACTTTTAAGAAATAAGTCCGTGCCTTCGCGACGTGCTAATTTACAAGTAGGTCCAGTATATCTAGCCATAATTTATCCTTATACTCTACGTTTCTTAGAAGGACGACAACCGTTATGAGGGATTGGCGTTACATCTGTGATTGATTGAATTTTTAAACCTTGTGCATTAAGACCACGAATCGCAGAATCTCTACCGGGACCTGGACCTTTAACGCGTACTTCAACATTTTTCATACCAAAAGCAAGGGCTTTTTCACCGCAGTTGCCTGCTGCAACTTGAGCAGCAAATGGTGTTGATTTTCTTGAACCTCTAAAACCAGAACCGCCTGATGTAGCCCAACAAACAGCATTACCATGACGATCTGTAATCATAACGATGGTATTGTTAAACGTTGCATGAATATGCGCAATACCGTCCGTAACTACTTTCTTAGACTTCTTTTTAATTGGAGCTTTAGCCATTTTCTTTACCTATGATTATTTGATTAAACGACGAGGACCCTTACGAGTTCTAGCGTTAGTTTTAGTTTTTTGACCGCGAAGAGGCAAGCCTTTTCTATGACGAACACCACGGTAACAACCTAGATCTTTTAATCGTTTGATATCCATAGCTACTTGACGACGAAGATCACCTTCAACCTCAAATTTTGCTACTTCAGCACGAATTAATTCAACCTGATCTTCAGGAATCTGAGAAACCTTCGTTGATGGATCGATATTTAAAGTTTCACAAATCATTTTCGCTCTTGTGTCACCAATACCAAAAATTGCACGTAGGGCAATTACAATATGTTTGTTTGTTGGAATGTTTATTCCCGCTATTCTAGCCATAGTTTTCCTTATACCTTTACTTCTTAGTCTTAATTTTGATCGGTCTTTTTATATTAATTAGACTTTACAAAATTCAAATTTGAAAAACGGGCAATTATACGTTGCACGCTTAACAATGTCAATCGAAATTAGCCTTGTCTTTGTTTATGACGAGGCTCTTTACAAATTACTCTCACAACGCCGTGGCGTTTGATTATTTTACAATTAATACAAATTTTCTTTACAGATGCTCTTACTTTCATGATTGCTACCTTTGGTTATTAAACGCCAGACTTCTTCATTAATGACTCGTACTGATTCGACATTAAATGAGACTGGGCTTGTGCGATAAAATCCATCACCACTACGACGATGATTAATAAACTGGTACCGCCAAAGTAAAATGGCACGTTCCAATATAAAATTAAAAATTCTGGCAATAAACATACCGCAGTAATATAAATTGCACCTGAAGCAGTTAGTCTAGACATTACTGAATCAATGTAATCTGCTGAATGCTTGCCTGGACGAATACCAGGGATAAAGCCACCTGATTTGCGTAAATTGTCAGCAGTATCTTTTGAATCGAAAGTTAGCGCTGTATAGAAAAAAGTAAAAAATACAATCGCTAAACCATAAAACAATACATATAACGGCTGTCCTGGAGAGATGCTCGCTGTAATATCAGCTAACCAGCCCATACCTTCACTTTGTGAGAACCAGCCGCCTAGGCTTGCTGGGAACAAGATAATTGAAGAGGCAAAAATAGGTGGAATAACACCAGCCATGTTAATCTTCAATGGTAAGTATGAACTTTGACCGCCAACCATCTTACGACCTTGTTGACGTTTAGCGTAATTAACGGTAATACGGCGTTGACCTCGCTCCATAAAGACAACAAAGGCGGTTACCAATAACGTCATTGCAAGTAAGATAACTACAAGAATAACGGTCAATTCACCTGTAGATACTAACGATAACGTAGATCCAAATGCTGAAGGTAAACCAGAAACAATACCGGCAAAAATAATCATAGAGATACCGTTACCAATACCTTTTTCAGTAATCTGCTCACCAAGCCACATTAAGAACAAGGTGCCTGTTGTTAAAGTGATAACAGTCACCATACTAAAAGTAAATCCACCTTGTGTAACTAGAGCAACACCACCAGCACTTTGAGATTGCAAGGCAATAGAAATACCGTAAGACTGAAATAGAGCTAGAACAACAGTACCCATACGAGTGTACTGTGTGATCTTGCGTTTTCCAGTTTCACCTTCTTTCTTTAATTGTTCTAGCTTAGGCACTACTGACGTCATCAGAGTGATAATAATAGAAGCAGAAATGTAAGGCATGATGCCCAAAGTAAAAATTGATAAACGCTCTAACGCACCACCCGAAAACATATTAAACATATCCAGGATCGTACCTTGCTGATCTTGCACCAAAGACGCTAAAGCAGCGCTCGATATGAATGGAATAGTAATGTGTGTGCCAAATCTAAAAACGATCAACGCACCCAACAAAAAGAGGATGCGCTTAGATAAGTCTTGTGATAGGCCTAAGGGTTGAGACATATATAATTACTCGCTTATAGAGCCTTTAGCTGCTTCGATAGCTGCTATAGCACCTTTAGTCGCTTTAATGCCAGTCAATGTAACTGCACGATTAATTTCGCCAGATAACATTACTTTAACACGCTTAATGTTTTTAGTAATCAAGTTGTGTTGCTTTAAAACATCAACAGTAATATCTGTTTCAGTTAGCTTGTCAATTTCAGATAAAGTAACTTGAGAAGTGATGATTGAAACTCTTGATGAGAAACCAACCTTCGGAAGACGACGCTGTAATGGCATCTGACCACCTTCAAAACCTACTTTAGTAGAACCACCAGTACGTGATTTTTGACCTTTATGGCCACGGCCACAAGTCTTACCAAAACCACAACCGATACCACGGCCTACACGTTTTCTAGATCTTTTCTCACCTTCGTTAGGTGCTAATGTATTTAAAAACATACTCTTAATCCTCTACTTTTAATAAGTAAGCAATCTTGCTGATCATGCCTCTAACTTCAGGCGTATCTTCAAGTGTTACTGTATGGTTAATTCTTTTCAAGCCTAGGCCAGATACTGTCGCGCGATGCGAAGGTAGACGACCAAAATAGCTCTTTAATAAAGTTACTGTAACTGTTTTGTTAGCCATTATGCTTCTCCCTTAATTTGCTCAACAGTCTTACCACGCTTAGCAGCAACCGTTGACGGAGAAGACATAGATGTTAAGCCTTCAACTGTAGCACGTACAACACTAATTGGGTTACGAGTACCATTACACTTAGCAAGAATATCGTGAACACCAACAGCTTCTAACACACTACGCATTGGGCCACCAGCAATAACGCCAGTACCTTCTGATGCAGGCTGCATATAAACTTTAGCAGCACCGACGTTAGATGTAATTGGGTAATGCAATGTTCCGTTAACTAATGGGACAATTTTCATTGCTTTCTTAGCTTTGTCCATTGCTTTTTGGATTGCTGCAGGAACTTCACGAGCTTTACCCGTTCCGTAACCTACTTTACCCTTGCCATCACCAACAACAACTAGTGCAGAGAAACCAAAGATACGTCCACCTTTAACTACTTTTACAACACGACGGATATTAACTAATTTCTCAATTAAATCACTATCTTCGTTATTTTTATTTTTCTTATATTCAGCCATTATTCTCGCCTTTTAATTTTATCTTAGTTGAAAGTTGATTAGAAGTCTAATCCGCCATCTCTTGCTGCATCTGCTAGTGCCTTGATACGACCATGGTATTTAAAACCAGAACGATCAAACGCAACCTTTACAACCTTAGCTTTTTTAGCAGCTTCGGCAATTTGCGTACCAATTAAAGTTGCTGCATCGACGTTACCGCCATTTTTAGCCTTATTAGCTAAAGTTGATGCTGAAGCTAAAGTCTTTGTACCACAGCTACTGATAATTTGTGCATAGATATGAGTCGATGTTTTATGTACACATAAACGCGCAGTATCTTTGGCAGCATGCTTAGCTCTAAATTTTGTTGCTCTTCTTAAACGAGCTTCTTTTTTTGTAAGTTTCATTTTGAATACCTAATCAATTATTTCTTCTTAGCTTCTTTACGAACAACATGCTCATCCGTATAACGAACACCTTTACCTTTATAAGGCTCTGGTGGACGATAAGCTCTAATTTCAGCTGCTACTTGGCCTACTTTCTGCTTGTTCATACCTTTAACAATAATCTCAGTTTGAGACGGTGTTTCAACGGTAATACCTTCTGGCAATGCATACACCACTGGGTGTGAAAAACCTAACGTTAAGTCTAATGACTTACCCATAGCTTTTGCACGGTAACCAACGCCGATTAGGCTTAATTTCTTTTCCCAACCAACTGAAACACCTTTAATGATATTTGCAGTATTTGCTCTTGCAGTACCAGCTTGAGCCCAAGCATCTTTAATCGCTTTCTTCTCAAGTTTGACAATATCAAAACTAATAACATTGTCATTAATTTCAACAGTAACTGTTGGATGAATATCCATTGATAACTGGCCTAACTTACCTTTAACTGTCATCATTGTGCCAGTCATAGATACTTCAGTACCGCTTTCAATTGTAATTGGTGATTTTGCTACTCTAGACATATAATCTCTCCAATATTAGTAAAGGCTGCACAAAACTTCACCACCCACATTTTGGGCTGATGCAGCTTGTCCAGTCATCACACCCTTAGGTGTAGATACAATAACAATACCTAAGCCATTTTTAACACTTGGCATTTCAGTACTAGCAGCATAAACTCTCAAACTTGGCTTAGAGATACGCTGTAATGTTTCAATTACTGGCTTATCTTGATAATACTTAAGTTTAATCGTTAATGTTTTAGCTGCTTTATCACCTTCAACAGAAAATGATTCAATAAAACCTTCTTGCTGCATCACACTTGCGATAGCAGTTTTTAAATTTGATGCGGGGATGCTAACTTCTTTCTTCTCAACCATTTGTGCGTTGCGAATGCGCGTTAACATATCAGCGATGGGATCTGACATACTCATATTATTTCTCCTTACCAGCTTGCTTTAGATAAACCTGGAACTTCACCATTCATAGTGCGCTCTCTAAGTTTAGTTCTTGATAAACCAAACTTACGGTAAAAACCATGTGGACGACCAGTCAAACCACAACGACTACGTTGGCGAGTTGGTGATGCATCACGTGGAAGTGCTTGTAACTTAATAGTTGCTTGGAAGCGTTCTTCATCCGAAGCCGTTACACTTTTAATAATTTTCTTTAATTCAAGACGCTTAGTTTTGTATTTTGCAACAATCTTTGTGCGTTTGATATCTCTATTTATCATAGACTTTTTAGCCATTTTCTTGTCCTTTAAATGGGAATTTAAACATTGCTAATAGTTTCTTAGCGTCATCATCAGAAGCAGCCGTTGTCGTGATTGCAATATCCATGCCACGAGTTCTAGTTACTTTTTCAAAATCGATTTCAGCAAATGTAATTTGCTCAGTGATACCCATGTTGTAGTTACCACGACCATCAAATGAAGTTGCTTTTAAACCACGGAAATCACGAATACGAGGGATAGCAACGTTAACTAAACGATCAAGGAATTCATACATCTTTTCCTTACGTAAAGTAACCTTGCAACCAATTGCATTACCTTCTCTAATTTTAAAACTTGCTACTGATTTACGAGCGTTACACGTTAAAGGCTTCTGACCAGCAATTAAGCCCATCTCCTCTAATGCACTTTGTAACACTTTTTTGTCACCTAAAGCACTACCAAGACCCATGTTAATGGTGATCTTTTCGATTTTTGGGACAGCCATTGGGTTAGTAAGACCAAGCTCTTTTTGTAAAGCTGGCTTAATAACATTTGTATATTCTTCTTGTAATCTAGACACGGTTTATTTCCTTAACTTGCTCAAACGATTGAATCGCCGTTTGATTTAAAAAATCTTTCCTTTTTACCTTCTTTGTCAGTACGAATACCAACTCTGTCAGCTTTGTTTGTTTTAGGGTTTAGAATTGCAACATTTGAAACCGCTAAAGGCATTTCAGTATCTACGATACCGCCAGTAACACCCGCATTAGGGTTAGGTTTAACATGTTTTTTTGCAATGTTCTTGCCTTCAACAATTACTTTATTCTCTAAAACTTTAGTAATCGTACCAGTTTCGCCTTTATCTTTACCGGCAATGATGATTACTTCATCGTTCATTTTAATTTTTTGCATTATAGAACCTCTGGAGCTAATGAAACGATCTTCATAAATTTAGCAGAGCGTAATTCACGTGTAACAGGGCCAAAGATACGAGTTCCAACTGGCTCAAGCTTTGTGTTTAACAATACAATTGCATTGTTATCAAAACGAATACGCGAACCATCAGCACGACGAACGCCGTGTGCTGTACGAACTACAACAGCATCATATACATCACCTTTCTTAACTTTACCACGCGGAGATGCTTCCTTGATACTAACCTTGATTACGTCACCGATACCAGCGTAACGTCGCTTAGAACCACCTAAAACTTTAATACACATAGCCTTTACACCACCACTATTATCAGCAACGAAAAGTTTTGTTTGCATTTGAATCATGTCTTACTCTCTTTAAATTTGATATTAATCAATTGAAACTGATTTCTCAACCACTTCAAGTAATGCCCAATGTTTAGTCTTTGAAAAAGGCTTGGCTTCTACTACTCTCACAGTATCGCCCATTGAACATTCGTTCTTTTCATCATGTGCGTGAACTTTAGTACTACGCTTGATGTATTTTTTGTAAATTGGGTGTCTAACTTTGCGCTCAATAAGAACAGCAATAGTCTTATCACGACCAGCACTTACAACCGTACCTGTTAGTACGCGTTCTACTTTATTATCACTCATGCTTGTTTCTCTCTAATAATAGTTTTAACTTGTGCAATTGATCTTTTAGTTTTACCTAATTTAGAAGAATCGTCCAATTGAGCACTACGGTGCTGCATGCGCAACTCGAAATGTTCTTTCAAAAGCGTCATCAACGTTTCGTTTAGTGTTGAGATATCTTGATCTCTTAATGCTTTAATATCCATTACATTACCGTCCTTTTAATAACTTTTGTTTTTACTGGTAACTTTGCAGCGGCCAATGCAAATGCTTCACGAGCAATTGTCTCATCAACACCTTGCATTTCGAATAACATTTGTCCTGGCTTGATTTGAGCAACCCAATATTCAACACTACCTTTACCTTTACCCATTCGAACTTCTAATGGTTTTTTAGTAATTGGCTTGTCTGGGAATACGCGAATCCAAATCTTACCTTGACGTTTCACATGGCGTGTCATTGCACGACGTGCTGATTCGATTTGTCTAGCTGTCATACGACATCTACCAGTTGCTTGCAAACCGATATCACCAAAACTAACCTTGTGGCCAGTGGCTAGACCGCGATTACGGCCTTTCATCATTTTTCTAAATTTTGTACGTTTAGGTTGTAACATTTCTCAATCCTTATTACTTCTTACCGATTTGATTTGTAGCACCTCGACGAGCAACCTCGTCTAATGTACCTTTCTTATGGTCTAAAATTTCACCCTTGAAGATCCACACTTTAATACCAATCACACCATACTGTGTATTTGCACCATAACTGGCATAATCTACATCAGCTCTAAATGTGTGTAATGGAACACGACCTTCACGGTACCATTCAGAACGAGCAATTTCTGCACCATTCAAACGACCACCAACCATTACCTTAATACCTTGAGCACCTAAACGTGTTGCATTACCTAAAACACGTTTAACAGCACGACGATACATAACACGCTTTTCTAATTGTTGAGCAATGTTCTCAGCAACTAAACGAGCATCAAGCTCTGGCTTTTTAATTTCTTCAATATTAATATGAACTGGAATGCCCATCATTTTAGAAACAGTTACTTTTAACTGCTCAATGTCAGCACCCTTCTTACCAATAACGATACCTGGGCGAGCAGTATGAATTGTAACTTTAGCATTATTAGCTAAACGTTCAATTTGCACACGACTAACCGAAGCAGCGCTTAACTTCTCGAATAAGAAATCTCTAACTGCAATATCAGATAATAAAAATTTAGAGTAGTCTTGAGAATTCGCATACCACTTTGAATCCCAATCTTTAACGATTCCTAATCTAATACCTTTTGGATTTACTTTTTGACCCATAATAAACCTACTTGCTTACGCCAACAGTAATGTGGCTTGTTCTTTTTAAAATTCTGTTTGCACGACCTTTAGCTCTTGGACGAATTCTTTTCATCGTAGAACCTTCATCAATATAAACGCTGCTTACTTTTAACTCATCAATGTCTAAACCATTGTTGTGTTCTGCATTAGAGATGGCTGAATTTAATACTTTCTTAAGTAATTTAGCCGCGCCTTTATTGCTGAACGATAAAATGTTTAACGCCTCTTCAACTGACTTTTGACGAATCTGGTCAGCAACAAGTCTCACTTTAAAAGATGATCCTTTTGCGTATTTATGTACTGCTTTAACTTCTTTCATGTCATTCACCTATATTATTTACGGTCACCAGTGTGGCCAGTAAAGGTTCTAGTTAAAGCAAATTCGCCTAACTTATGGCCAATCATTTGTTCTGTAATTGATACAGGAACATGTGCTCTGCCGTTATGAACTGCAATTGTTAAACCAATCATCTCAGGTACGATTACTGAGCGACGTGACCAAGTTTTAATTGGTTTTCTATCGTTGTTCTCTTGAGCAGTTAAAACTTTCTTAATTAAATGCTCGTCAACAAATGGTCCTTTTCTTAATGATCTAGCCATGATTAACCCTTATTTCTGCGACGTACGATAAACTTATCAGTACGCTTATTACTACGTGTCTTATAACCCTTAGTTGGTGTACCCCATGGAGAAACTGGATGACGACCACCACTAGTTTTACCTTCACCACCACCATGTGGGT
>DTUI01000041.1 GCA_012964205.1 Candidatus Thioglobus sp. | reverse complement strand
GCTAGTATAGATTGTGCACAAGCACAACAACTCAGCTATGTTGTTAGTCGAAAATACTCAGAACAATTACTAAACACTTTAGCTGGTGCGGTGATCATTAACCGATCGTTAAAAGACTCTTGCAAAGTAAACGCACTAGTTGTTACAGATGTTTATTTGGCGTTTTCAAAAATATCTCATTTATTTAAGCCCAAAATTTCACACAATAGCGGCATTCATCCTAGTACTGATATTAGCCAGGTGCATGTTGCAGATAATTGCACCATTGGTCAAAATGTAACTATAGGTAGTAATACCATTATTGCAGCAAGTGTTGTGATCGAAGACGGTACAACTATTGGCCGAAATTGTACTATTGGCCCGAATACATCTATTCTTCAAGGCACCTCCATTGGCAATAACGTTGTTATTGCGCCCGGTGCTGTGATCGGATCTGAAGGATTCGGCAATGCTCGAGATGCCAATAAACACTGGCACACAATTGCTCACTTAGGCAATGTTGTGATTGCTGATGATGTTAATATCGGTGCCAATACTACGATTGATAGAGGTACGCTCGAAGACACTCATATTCACCGTGGCGTCAGATTAGACAATCTTATTCAAATTGCCCATAATGTCACCGTCGGAGAAGATACAGCCATTGCTGCCTCCACTGCTGTAGCTGGTAGTGCAATTATTGGTAAACGCTGTATGATTGGTGGTATGGTCGGTATTATTGGTCACATTAGTATTTGTGACGATGTTATTGTTAACGCTAAAAGTATCGTTGATAAAAACATTATTACGCCAGGAATGTACACCGGAATCATGCCATTAATGCCTCATAAAAAATGGCAGATTGTCAGTATTTGGCTAACAAAACTTGATAAAATCACAAAACATTTAAACATTAAACTTAACCATTTAAAAGGACACTAATCATGGAAATGAACATTCAAGATGTTAAAAACTACCTACCCCATCGTTATCCATTTCTACTGATTGATCGTGTTCTTGAGCTTGAAATTGGCAAATCAATTGTCGCCTTAAAAAATGTTACTTTTAACGAGCCTCAATTTACAGGACATTTTCCTGATCAGCCAATCATGCCCGGTGTTATGATTGTTGAAGCCATGGCTCAAGCCACTGGAATTCTGGCGTTTAAATCTGAAGTTGGCAAGCCAATTGATGGTCAAATTTATATGCTGGTAGGCATCGATAAGGTACGCTTTAAACGCATAGTGGAGCCGGGCGACCAGCTACTAATAGAAGTTGAAGTTATGACGGTTAAACGCGGTATTTGGAAGTTTAAATGCAAGGCGTCTGTTGATGGAAATATCGTAACGTCTGCTGAGCTTATGTGTACGCAAAAAGCCGCTGACTAGTTAGAGATAAACTAAGTATTTAATTCTTGAGGAGAATATAACACCATGTCAATTGATCCAACTGCAATTATAGATCCGAGTGCCAAAGTTCATAAAAAAGCAAAGATTTGTGCCTATGCCATTATTGGTGCCAATGTAGAAATTGGTGCAGGCACCATTATTGAATCTCATGCGGTCATTCAAGGTCCAACCAAAATTGGTAAAAACAACCATATTTATTCATTTGCTTCGATTGGTGGCGATCCTCAAGATATCACCTATGAAGAAGGTCAAGAGTCTAATTTAGTCATTGGTGATGACAATCTAATTCGTGAGTTTTGTACCATTAACCGTGGAACAGAAAAAGAGAAATCAATTACTCGAGTAGGCTCTAATAACATGTTGATGGCTTATGTGCATATTGCCCATGATTGTGAAATTGGAAATCATATTATTATGTCTAACAATGCTTCTTTAGCAGGCCATGTAAAAGTTCACGACTGGGCAATACTAGGCGGATTTACCCTAGTTAAGCAGTTTTGCATGATTGGTATACACACTTATATTGGTATGGGTTGTCAGGTAAATAAGGACATTCCTGCCTATATGGTAGCTTCTGGAATCCCAACTCGAGTACGCAGCATTAATGCAGAAGGCATGCGTAGGCGTGGCTACTCATCTAGTTCAATTGCCTCAATTAAACGCGCCTTTAAAGTAGTATACCGAGAATCAACTGGTCGCCTACTTGATCAAATGCTAAGTGAATTAGAATCTTCTGAAGCAGACTCCTTAGAGGTAATGCAATTTGTTAATTGTATTCGTAGCTCTAAAGTGGGAATTATGCGTGGACCTGTTGAGGAGTAATAACCCAATCATTCATGGATAAATCCTTTCTAAAGTCAAGCAGCATTGTTACTGCCATGACTTTTTTATCTCGTATTCTTGGCTTAGTGCGTGATTTTTTCATTGCTAAATATTTTGGTGCAAACGGCTTAACAGATGCTTTTTTAGTGGCCTTTCGTATTCCTAATTTTCTTAGAAGACTGTTTGGAGAGGGGGCATTTTCCCAGGCATTTATACCCATTCTTGCAGAAGCTAAAGCAAATGAAACCGAAGCAGAAGTTCAAAAAATCATTAACCATATTGGTACTAAATTTTTAAAAGTACTGATTATTATCACCTTAATTGCTGTTGTTGCAGCACCGGCAATTATCTTTATGTTTGCCTGGGGTTTTTATTTCAATGAAGACTTAACTAAATTCAATTTAGCATCAGACATGCTGCGCATCACCTTCCCTTACTTGTTGCTAATTTCCCTAACTGCATTTTCCGGCAGCATTCTAAATACTTATGATAAGTTTGCAGTGCCGGCATTCACTCCAGTACTGCTTAATATTAGCATGATTTTATCAAGTGTTTATTTATCTCAGTATCTAGATGAGCCTATTATGGCCTTGGCCTGGGGTGTTCTCATAGGTGGCATTTTACAACTATTGTTTCAAATCCCTTTTTTACTTAAAATTCGCAAATTACCCAAGCTAACAACTGGCGATCATGTTGCAGTAAAAACCCTTAAAAAACGTATGCTACCCGCCCTATTTGGCGTTTCAGTTTCGCAAATTAACTTGTTGATTGATACTATGATCGCCTCTGTTCTGGTTAGTGGTAGTGTTTCTTGGTTGTATTATTCTGATCGATTACTGGAGCTGCCGCTGGCACTTATTGGCATTGCACTTGCTACAGTTGCTTTAGCGAAGCTCAGCAAGCATTATGCCAATAAAGACTCTCAACAATTTACCCGTACTGTCGATTATGCGTTGAAATTAGGCATATTACTTGGATTACCTGCTTGTATTGGTCTGGTGTTATTAGCCGAACCATTGATTGTCACCTTGTTTCAGTATGATGCTTTTAGCGCATTTGCAGCGCATCAATCTTCCTTGAGTCTTGTAGCTTATGGGTCAGGCCTTATGGCTTTTATAACTGTCAAGATTCTTGCGCCTGTCTTTTTGGCAAGAGGCGACATCAAAACACCAGTCAAGGCAGGCGTTATCGCCATGCTTTCAAATGTTATTCTAAACATTATTTTTGGCTACTACTTTGATCACGTCGGCCTTGCAGCAGCCACCTCCATATCTGCTGTGATCAATGCTTATGTTTTATATTTTTACCTAAACAAGCAATCTATTTTTCATTTTTCTACTGATTTAATTAAAATGTTTTTTAAAGTTTTGTTTGCAAGCTTTATAATGGCACTCTTTATTTTGAACTTTGATCAAACACCTAATGCCTATTTAAATGCTGATGCATTTTCTAGGATGGGTATGCTGGCTATCACCATCTGTTTATCAGTGTTCATTTATTTTTTAAGTCTTAAACTATTAAGCATCAACATGAGAAAATTATGAATACTGTACACTGTGTAAAACTAAATGAAGATCTTGAAGCATTAGATCGCGCACCTTATCCTGGCGAGCTAGGAAAAAGAATTTTGGCCAATGTTTCAAAACAAGGCTGGCAGCAATGGTTAGATCACCAAACCATGATTATCAATGAAAACAATCTAAGCATGATGGATCCTAACGCTCAAAAACACCTTAAAGAGCAAATGGATAAATTCTTTTTTTCTGAAGAAGGTGCTGATGATATCAAAGGTTACACACCCACAAAATAATGGCTAATTTATTTATCGTTGCTGCACCTTCTGGCTGTGGGAAAACCTCTTTAGTTAAGGCTTTAATTGCTCAAACTGAGGGTTTATGCGTCTCTGTATCACACACAACTCGCGCAGCAAGACCGGGAGAATCGCATGGTAAAAATTATTTTTTTGTTTCTAGGCAAGAGTTTGATCAAATAAAAAAAGAAGATGGCTTTATTGAATCGGCGCAAGTTTTTGACAACTACTACGGTAGCGCTAAACAAACTGTTAGGGATTTATTAGAGTCTGGTACAGATGTTATTCTAGAAATTGATTGGCAAGGTGCTCGACAAGTTAAAAAAAGCTTTAATGATGCCATTGGTATTTTCATCCTCCCTCCTTCTGAGGCTGCACTACGTGAGCGCCTAACAGATCGTGGCCAGGATGATAAAAGCATCATTGATCGTCGTATGCAAGATGCGGTTAGCGAAATGCGTCATTATGATGAATTTGACTACCTGGTTATTAATGATGACTTCAACTTAGCATTAACCGATTTATCAACAATCATTCATTCTCAGCGCTTCTTACTATCCCAGCAAACAGAAAAGTATCAATCCTTGCTTAACTCATTGATTTAACCTATAATATTAATCCTTGATAATATTACTTAATACCTCTTATTAAATGAGTCCAGAGTTAGTAAACCTGCCTAGTAAAAGTGCATTTAGTGCGCTAGGCGTTCAAAAATACCCCCCAATTTTAACGCCTGAAGAAGAGCATAATTTAGCCGTTAAACTATATGAAAATCATGACTTGAGCGCTGCTAGAGAACTTGTCTTATCACATATGAGGTTTGTTGCCTTTATTGCCCATGGCTACAAAGGTTATGGGCTTGAGCAAGAAGATCTAATTCAAGAAGGTACGATTGGCTTAATGAAGGCTGTTAAACGCTTCAATCCAAATAAGAATGTTCGTCTTGCCTCATTTGCTGTGTATTGGATCCGTGCAGAAATTCATGAGTTTATTTTCAAAAATTGGAAAATTGTTAAAGTTGCAACAACCAAGGCTCAACGCAAACTCTTCTTTAAATTGAAAAAAGCTAAATCACACATATACAATTCGCTCAATAGTGATCAAGCCGATCAAATTGCTAATGATTTAGGCGTTAGGCGTAAAGACGTATTAGAGATGGAGTCACGCTTGCAGTTTAATGATGTTACTTTTGAAAACTCTAATGATGAAGATTCAAATGCACCTGAGCAATATTTGACCAATGAGAACGTGCAAACGCCTGAGCAGTTATTACTAACTGACGATTCTAATAAAAACCAACAACAACAATTGTACAAAGCACTTTCTTCTTTGGATGATAGAAGTTTGGATATTTTGCAGTCAAGGTATTTGCAAGAAGAAAAAACAACTTTACATACCTTGGCAGATAAATATAATGTTTCAGCTGAAAGAATTCGTCAACTAGAGATCAAAGCCATGCAAAAAATCAAACTAAGCTTAGGAGAATCAATCCTTTAATCTTGGGCTAGTTTACAAAAAAAATCCCCATTTGATGGGGATTTTTTTTGGTATGATACTTGGCAAAACTATTCTTGGGCAGGTGTAAAAATGAGTGATTACGATTCTTCATCGATTGAAGTATTAACTGGACTAGAGCCTGTTAGAAAGCGTCCAGGGATGTACACTGAAACTGAGCGACCAAACCACTTGGCTCAAGAGGTTATTGATAACAGTGTTGATGAAGCAGTTGCCGGCCACGCTAATAAAGTTAGCGTTGTTTTATATAAAGACGGCTCACTATCTGTAGAAGATAACGGTCGAGGTATGCCAGTTGATATTCATAAAGGTGAAGGGCAATCTGGTGTTGAAGTTATCTTAACCAAGCTTCATGCAGGTGGTAAATTTTCAAACGATTCTTATCAATTTTCAGGTGGACTACACGGTGTAGGTATTTCTGTGGTTAATGCCCTTTCAACCTTGGTTGAAATATGGATTAAACGCGATTCAAAAGAACATCACATTAGCTTTTCAGATGGATTTAAAAAAACTGAATTAATAGAGGTTGGTACAGTTGGAAAGCGCAATACTGGTACCAAAGTTAAATTTACCCCAGATGCTCAATTTTTTGATACTGTTAAATTTTCAGCTAGCAAGTTACGTCATAATTTACGCTCAAAAGCAGTTTTATGTCCTGGCCTAGAGGTTAATTTCTATAATGAAATTGATGATACAACCGACAAATGGCTCTATCAAGAAGGTTTAAAAGACTATCTATCAATGGCACTTGATGGGCTGGATTGTTTGCCAGAAGCTCCTTTTATCGTTAATTTTGAATCGCCTGAACAGCAGCTTAATTGCTCACTAGCCTGGACGCAATATAACACCAATGTTGTTGGAGAAAGCTATGTTAACCTCATTCCCACTATTGGTGGTGGAACGCATGTTAACGGCTTACGATCAGGTTTGACTGACGCACTTAAAGAATTTTGTGAATTTAGAGGCTTAACCCCTAAGAATATCAAGCTAACACCAGACGATGTTTGGCAAAGAATTGCCTATGTTCTGTCTATCAAAATTCTAGACCCGCAGTTTTCTGGACAAACCAAAGAAAGACTATCTTCTAGAGAGTGCGCAGCTTTTGTTGCTAATACGGTTAAAGATGCCTTTAGTTTGTGGCTTAATCAACACACTGATATTGCAGAGCAAATTGCCCAACTTGCCATTGCAAACGCACAAACGCGACTTAAAACCAACAAAAAAATTATTCGTAAAAAGATTGTTAGCGGCCCCGCCCTGCCCGGAAAATTATCTGATTGCACCAGTACAGACTTATCGCAAACAGAAGTTTTTTTAGTAGAGGGTGACTCTGCTGGAGGCTCTGCAAAACAAGCTCGTGACAAAGAATATCAAGCAATCTTACCCCTTAGAGGAAAAATTCTAAATACCTGGGAGGTTGATTCAGACCAAGTTCTGGCCAGTAATGAAATTCATGATATTAGTGTTGCTATTGGTCTTGAACCAAATAGTGAAGATTTATCAGGCCTACGCTATGGAAAAATTTGCATACTTGCTGACGCGGACTCCGACGGCGCTCATATCGCAACGCTTATTTGCACCTTGTTCGTTAAACACTTTCCGAGACTTGTAAAAGATGGCCATATATACGTTGCCATGCCGCCACTATATCGTATCGATGCTGGCAAACAGGTTCACTATGCGCTGGATGATGGTGAGCGTGATGCCATTATTCGCAAGATAGAATCAGACAATAAGCGTGTTAAAATTCAAGTTCAGCGCTTCAAAGGGCTGGGTGAAATGAACCCCTCCCAACTGCGTGAAACCACCATGCTGCCAGACACAAGACGCCTTATTCAATTAACACTTGACGACCCACTACAAGTTGAGCAAACAATGGATATGCTATTAAGTAAAAAACGTGCCCCTGATCGTAAAAAATGGCTAGAAGAGAAGGGTAATTTAGCCAATGTCTAAATCTATTAAAAAGGCCGTTGTTTTACTATCTGGTGGCCTAGACTCGACCACAGTACTAGCCATTTCACAATCTCAAGGTTATGAATGTTATGCATTAAGTTTTGACTATGGACAAAAACAAAAGTCGGAGTTAAAGTCAGCCACCATGGCAGCCTCTCAGTTTGAAGCTGCTGAGCACCGCGTGATGAAGATATCACTCTCAGATATTGGTGGATCAGCTTTAACGGACGATAATATTGACGTGCCAAATTTTGTTGAAAGCGACGAAATCCCAGTTACCTATGTGCCAGCTAGAAATACTATATTTTTATCTTATGCACTTGCATGGGCAGAAGTGTTGGATTGTCAAAATATTTTCATCGGTGTTAATGCGCTTGATTATTCCGGCTATCCCGATTGTCGACAAGAATACATTGATGCTTTTGAGGTAATGGCAAATCTAGCCACCAAGCAAAGTGTTGAAGGTCAAAAAATTAGTATTCATACGCCATTAATCAAACTCAATAAAGCTCAAATTATTCAATTAGGATTGAACTTAGGTGTAGATTACAAAAATACAACAAGCTGTTATCAAGCCAATGACAAAGGTGAGGCTTGTGGTGTTTGTGACGCCTGTGAATATCGCAAACTAGGTTTTAATAAAGCCGGTATTGATGACCCAACTCGCTATCAAAATTAATTCTATTTATTTCTAATTTAGTCTTGCTTTGTAGCCAATAACCGATAAAATAATAACTTTATTAAACCAAACAGGAAGTATCAAATGAGCATTGAGGAAAGAGTTAAAAAGGTTGTAGCTGAACAATTAGACGTAAGTGGTGATATCGATAACAACGCTTCGTTCATTGATGACCTAGGTGCTGACTCTCTAGATACTGTTGAATTAGTCATGTCTCTTGAAGAAGAGTTTGACTGTGAAATTCCTGATGATCAAGCAGAAACTATTACAACTGTTCAACTTGCGATTGATTACATCAACAACAATTTGTAATCTTTACGTTTAGTTGGCTAAACAATAAGGCGCTTTCTTCACCGAATTAAGCGCCTTTTTTATTTTTTTAAGTGTGGTGAGTTATGAGTAAAAGAAGAGTTGTTATTACTGGAATGGGTATTGTCTCACCTGTGGGAAATACCATTGATGAGTCTTGGAAGAATATCTTAGCTGGAAAATCTGGCATCAACACACTTACGAATCTTGATACAGATGGTCAGTCTGTTACCTTTGGCGGCTCTATTAAAAACTTTGAAATTACAGATTTCTTAAAGCCAAAAGATGCAAAAAAAATGGATACATTTATTCATTATGGTATGGCTGCAGGTATCCAAGCTTTTGAAGATTGTGGCATTGAAGTTACTGAAGAAAATGCTGAGCGCATTGGCGTTGCCATTGGCGCTGGTATTGGTGGCTTGGGTACAATCGAAAGGACGGCTGACTTATTTAGAGAGAAAGGCGCTAAACGCATTTCACCTTTCTTTGTACCCTCTTCTATCATTAATATGATTTCGGGCAATTTATCCATCAAATATGGCCTTAAAGGCCCTAACTTTGCAATTGTTACTGCTTGCACAACAGGAACGCACAATATTGGTGATGCATCTCGTTTAATCGAATATGGCGATGCCGATGTCATGATTGCTGGTGGCGCTGAAATGTCTACTACCAATTGTGGCCTAGGTGGATTTGCCGCGGCTCGTGCACTATCTACACGAAACGATGATCCGACCACAGCCTCTCGCCCTTGGGATAAAGATCGAGACGGCTTTGTGCTTGGTGATGGCGCTGGCGTTGTTGTATTGGAAGAATATGAGCATGCCAAAGCACGAGGCGCTAAAATTTATGCCGAAGTACTTGGTTACGGTATGAGTGGTGACGCTTATCACATGACCCTTCCCTCTAAAGGTGGTGAAGGCGCAGCACGTTGCATGAAAAATGCCATGAGGAATGCTGGTGTTAACGCGGATCAAATTGACTACATTAATGCGCATGGAACTTCAACACCTGCAGGTGACCAAGCTGAGACTGATGCAGCTAAATTAGCCTTAGGCGATCATGCTTACAAGTTAGTGATGAGTTCGACCAAATCTATGACTGGCCATTTATTAGGTGCAGCAGGCGGCATTGAGGCTATCTTTACAGCACTAGCTCTAAGGGATCAAGTTGCTCCACCAACCATTAATATTTTCAATCAAGATGAAAAATGTGATTTAGATTATTGCGCCAATGAAGCTAGAGATTTAAATATGAATTATGCAATTTCTAATTCATTTGGTTTTGGTGGCACTAACGGTAGCATCTTACTTTCTAAAATCTAAAAAAAATGCCTGGCATTTGCCAGGCATCTTATCAATGATTAACACTTGGTAGATTTATTTTTCGACAACTAGATCTACACCTTTGATTTGATCTGCATTAGCAACTAAATCTTTAATAAATTCATAAATAGCCATTGCGCCATTTTGCACACTAGAGAGTGCAGCTTCTTTATTAACAAGTAACGCCCAACTCTCTTCTGTAGAAATAAATTGAACCGCGCCACCAATGAGTGCCAAGATAACAACAACACTTAAAATAAATTTAATCATAATCTAATCTTCCTTCAAAAATAATAACAGGCATTGTACCTAATTTGCAATGCCGTTTGCCTTTAACAAAGCCTCAATGCCTGGCTTCTTACCTCTAAACATCTCGTAACTATCCATAAAATCTCGACTACCGCCACTTTCTAAAATATGATGTAAAAAATCTAAAGATGCTTGAGAGCCAATTCCACCGGACGATTGAACATAATAATAAGCATCTGCCGCCAACACTTCTGCCCATTTGTAACTAAAGTATCCTGCCGCATAACCACCTGAAAAAATATGCCCAAACGTATTTAAAAAGCGACTTTCTGCAATGCTAGGCATAAGTGCAGTATCTTCACGAACCTCGTTCAAAACCTTATAAGTATCTTCAGAACTTGAATGTGTCTTTAAATCCCAAATTGAAAATTCACATTGACGCAACATACCCATGGCCGATTGGAAGTTTTTAGATTCAATCAATTTGTCGTATAAGTCATCTGGCAACAATTTTTTGGTTTGATAATGCTCAGACATTGACATTACCACATCGCGCTCATAACAAAAGAATTCCATGTACTGACTTGGCAATTCAACACCATCCCACGGAACGCCAGATATACCTGCTGCACAAGCATACTCAACTTTGGTTAATACGTGATGAAGTGCGTGGCCGAACTCATGAAAAATAGTCACAATTTCATCAAACTCAAACAAGGCTGGCTTGCCATCAGTTGGCGAGTTTAGATTGCAAACAACAAAAGCAACCGGCTTCTCTTGATTTAGTAATGGCTGATAATCAGCCATCCAGGCTCCACCTCGCTTGTCTTTTCTTGCATATAAGTCAAGATAAATCTTGCCTATCAACTCATCACCTTTGCTTATTTGTAAGACATGAGCATCCTTGTGATAGCTTGGCTCGTTAATTTCTTTCAGGCTAACTTTGTATAAATTTTCAATGGTTGAAAACAACCCTTCTAATACTTTGCTTTCAGGAAAATATGGCGTAAGTTCAGATTTCTTAAAGCCAAATTTTTGTTCTTTTAATTGTTCACTATAAAAACCCAAATCCCAAGGTTTTAAATCTATACCGGAGAATTTGGTCAATTCATCTAATTCAGATTGCGCCTGAGGTTTTGACTTCTGAACTAAATTCATTAAGAATTCCAACACCTGATCAGCGCTCTCAACCATCTTCGCCTCGATTGATAGTTGTGCATAGTTATCAAAGCCAAGTATGTTGGCCATCTCATATCTCAACGCAAGGATCTCATCCATGATAGCTTTGTTATCATAATCAGTTGATGTAATACCGAGCTCAGATGCACGGGAAACGTAGGCACGATAAACCTCTTCTCTCAGGTCACGATTATCAAGGTAAGTCATTACATCCATATAAACAGGCATTTGAAGGTTAAGTTCGTAACCCTCATCTGTTTTAATTTTTGCAAGCTCAGCTTCACCATAACCAGCTAAATCTTCTAATACAACAACTTTTGTCCACTCATTGGTAGACTTGAGTGAGTTTTTAGAAAACTGACTACTCAGCAAGCTTAGCTTCTCTTTAATTTGTTTAAAGCGCTTTGAGTCTTCACCCTCTAATCCAACACCAGACAACTCAAAGCCATCAATTGACTCTTTTAGAATGTGTTGCTGCTCCTTATTGAGCTCAGTATTTTTAAGATTTTTAAAGGCTGCGTATAGTGCCTTATTGCTTGAAATTTCAGAATAAAAATTAGTAATAAT
>DTUI01000040.1 GCA_012964205.1 Candidatus Thioglobus sp. | reverse complement strand
GTCGCGTTCGTCTAGTCCGGCCCAGGACCCCAGGATTTCATCCTGGTAACAAGAGTTCAAATCTCTTACGCGACGCCAAATTCCATTTTTATTTTGTTTTTTACTTTCTACTGCATTAGGTTTTTAAAAATATTCAGTTGTTTAGAGTTGCTAAACTCTTCTTATTTTTAAAATCTGACTTTTAGAAAAGAAAAAATACTTTATAAAACAACAAAACAATAGTCAGTAAAATACTCAGCATGAATTTATTAAAAATTGTTATTCCAGATCGTTTAATTGGCCAGCGTATTGATAGCGCTTTGGCGGTTATGTTGCCAGATTTTTCACGCTCAAAAATAACCAGCTGGGTACGCTCAGGTAAAGCACTACTAAATAGTAAGACTTTTAAGCCTAAAGAAAAGATCCTGGGTGGTGAAATCATCGCTCTAACTCTTGAAAAAGAAAAGACTAACGCTTGGCTGGGTGAAGATATTGCTATTGATGTTGTTTATGAGGATGATGATATTATCGTGGTTAATAAGCCAGTAGGCTTGGTTACTCATCCAGGTGCGGGTAATTGGACCGGCACTTTGGCTAATGCATTATTGCATTATGATCCGTCACTAGCCAATCTTGATCGTGCCGGTATTGTGCATCGCTTAGATAAAAATACATCAGGCCTAATGGTAGTTGCGCGTAGTCAATTGGCTCAAAAGAATTTGGTGGAGCAGTTGCAAACACATACTGTCTCGCGTGAATATTCGGCCATTGTCTATGGTCATATGATTTCTGGTGGCACCATAGATGCGCCGATTGGTCGTGACCCTAAAGATAGAATTAGACAAGCTGTTGTTGAAGAGGGTACAGGTAAAGATGCGGTAACCCACTATCGTGTGATTGATCGCTTTGCACACCACACACATGTTAAGTGTATTTTAGAAACAGGGCGCACTCACCAAATTCGAGTGCACATGTCACATGCTGAGCATCCGCTTATCGCTGATCCTATGTATGGTGGAAAGATTCGTTTCCCTAAAAAGGCTGATGAAGGCTTAAAAGATGCGTTGAAATCCTTTAAGCGACAAGCCTTGCACGCCAAAAAGCTTACCATTTCTCATCCAATTACTGGTGAAGAGATGTCATGGAAAGCGCCATTACCTCAGGATCTTCAAGATCTATTAGCTGTTTTGAATAAATTTGACCCGGTCTAGCACCAAATAGTAGCTCCTAAGGATGGCTATCTTCCCAAAAAACGTCCATTTAATATCCACTGCACGATTTTCTAATCTTGAAGCGAGCGAGCCTCGTCTTACCACTAATGGCTATGCTGATTTTAATCTAGCCATTCATGTCGGTGATGATAATGCGCATGTCATGCGTAATCGGGCGCTATTAGTTAAGCAATTCAACTTACCCAGTGCGCCTAAATACTTAGAGCAAACTCATTCAAATATTTGCTTAGATGTTTCAAGTAATGAATGTGTGGGTGATGCAGTTGTCACCCAAAAACAAGGTTCAGTTTGTGCAGTGATGACAGCTGATTGCTTGCCAATTTTTGCCAGTAATGAATCTGGTACTCAAGTAGGTGTGGCACATGCTGGCTGGAAAGGGATTGTTGGTGGCATTATCGAATCTTTCATTAGTCAGTTTAAGGGGCAATCCTTAGTTGTGCATTTTGGCCCTGCAATTTCACAGGCAAACTTTGAAGTAGGCGTTGAAGTGTATCAGCAGTTTATTGATAAAGATAAGGCGCTTTCAGGTGCTTTCATAGAAGGTAATGATAAATATTTACTAGATATTTATCAGGCTGCTAGAATTATTTTAACCGAACTAGGTGTAGAAAATATCAGCGGTGGTGATCAGTGCACCTACGTACAAAGCGATGAGTATTTTTCGTATCGACGAGATGGTGCACAATCAGGGCGAATGGCACATTTAATTTGGATGGAGTAATTTGTCGCAAGCGATGCCTGCGACAAATAGAATTTAGCTAATTATTTACTGAGTGACTTAACAATGGCTTTTTTGAAGATTGGTCCAAATACATATAGTAGTGGAAATCCAACCATCCAAGCAACACTAAAACTAGTTAGCCACTTATCAATTGTTTGATCAGTCCAGCCAATGTTCATAAAGGTAACAACAAAAGACATGATACTAATCATGAATAGCGACATAATAAAGCTAAAACGCAAGTGTACTTTCTTTTCCATGGTTATTCCTCTTTAGATTTTGGTTTGCCGGAAATGGAAAAATCCATTTGCTTGGTGTTTTTATTTAAATGATAATAATGTAGTGCTGTTTGTTTGCGCTGCTTTTGCTGTACCACACAGCCCACCACCTCAAATTGACCTTTAAGCTCAATTTCATCATGTTGTGAATTAAGCGGAATCAAGAACTTATCATTGCCGCGCTCAATGTATTGACGAAAATACATATCATCGCCATAGCGCACAACTGCATATGCACGATTATGAATCGTCATACCTGGGTCAATAATCACAATACAGTTTTCACTAAACTCAGGCTCCATAAAGCT
>DTUI01000039.1 GCA_012964205.1 Candidatus Thioglobus sp. | reverse complement strand
TAACCAGAATCGTATTTATCGGTCGAGATTTACCTGAAGATGAAATACGTCAAGGAATCAAAGATTGTATCTCTAAATAACTATATCAAACTATTATCGTTTTACTCCTGACATATCTGCATCTGTAAGGTCCGCTCCTGTTAGGTCGGCCCCTGTTAAGTCTGCCCCCGAAAGATCTGCCTCTGTAAGGTCGGCTCCTCTAAGATTTACACCTTTAAGATCAGCGCCAACGAAAGATGAGGAAGTTAGATTGGCACCCGAAAAGTTTGCACCTTTAAATTTAGCTTTGGTAAAGTTTGCATACAAAAGGTTTGCATTGCTAAAATTTGCCTTGGTAAGATTAGTGTCTTTAAAGTCTGCCTCGATCAGAGTCGATCCAGATAGGTTTGCGCCTGATAGATTAGCAGATCTGAAGGAGATTTTACTGAGCATTGCCCGCTGAAGACTAGCATTTGTAAGATCTGCTCTCGTCATTTTTGCCCTACTTAAATTTGCTTCAGTAAAATTTGCATTTTGGAGATTGGCCCTTATAAGAATTGCATAGCTAAGATCGGCTTTTCTGAGGTCTGCATTACTTAGATCGGCCATAGTCAGATTGGCATCCATAAGGTTGGCCTCTGAAAGGTTGGCCTCAATAAGGTTTGTGAATAATAATTTTGCTTTTTTAAGGTTGGCCTTGCTAAGACTGGCTTTACTTAAATTTGATCCACTTAAATTACAACGTTCACATTGATTTGATGCTTTAAGCTTGAGAACATGCTTTTGATTAGGCTCAATAACCACCTTGACTGGTGTAGCCGAAATTGATAATGACAATAATGGATAAATTAATACGAAAGAGAGGGTTTTTAATAACATACTGAATTCCTTAAATTAAAAGTTTCCAGGTTCTTACTAAATCTCAATCGAATTATTTGAATTCTAATGCGACTTTATAAATTAAAAAACCGTATTTATTTAAAATAAATACGGTTTTAAGAATACTGGAAAAACTTTTATCTTTTAAAAGAACAACGCTAAATATTTATAATCTTGCATTTGCAATTTAACGATGTGTGCCGGACCAACCTTAACATGCTTTACACCAGCTACTAGATCAGTAGGTAGCTTGTGCTTCTTCATCATTTTTTGAATACTAGCATCCGCAGTAAATACAACGCCTCGCTTCATTAGTTTCGTGATATTTTTAGCGTATTTTCCATCTTTAGCCAGCATACTAAATGCAGGACCAATAGCAACCACTTCAAGTGTTGCTTTATCTTTAAACTCATCCATTACCCAACCCACTCGCTTTAATGTTCGGCCTTGAGCTCTAGCGTCATTACTGCTCATTTGCACCACAATTTTTGCATGATCTGCGTTCGAGCCGTCCATCATGGCAGATGCACTACCAGTTAGAAGACCAAAAGCCACAATAGCCGAAAATAGTGATTTGTATAGTTTGTTAATGTTAATCATTTTTTTATCTCTCCTCAATTGTTATTATGATGATGAATTTACCTCTCCATCTTTTTTTATATGGCAAAACCTTTTATTAATTTCATACATTAAACCTTACCCTTAAGATAAGGTTAGTTAAATAATATCATAACAACTATGCATTAATATAATTTTTATATATTAATTCTTTGTGAGAATAATTTAGGATTATTTTTATCAAAACAATTAATATTTCCAGAGTTCGAACTTATTCCAACTAGCTTTTGCAGCTTCACTTGCTTCAGTATCATCACTTTCATAGGCTTTCTTGATCCAAAATTTGGCTTTAGTCATATCTTTCGTTACGCCTTCACCGTGTTGGTACATCACTCCTAAATTATATTGAGCATTAGCATATCCTCGCTTAGCTAATTTACGATACCATTTGACTGCTTCCTTATCATCTTCTAAAACACCTTGACCGCCTAGGTCATACAAGAGAGCCAAATTATATTGAGCGTCAGCATATCCTTGTTCGGCGGCTTTGAGATACCACTTAATTGCCTCAATGTCATTCTCTAAGACGCCCTCAACACCATTGTCATACATTACCCCTAAATTATTTTGGGCATAAATATTACCTTGTTCGGCAGATTTTAAATACCAGCTAAGTGCCACTTGATTGTCCTTTACGACACCTTGGCCGGTGTTGTACATCACTGCTAAATTATTTTGAGCATAAATATTACCTTGCTCAGCAGCTTTGAGAAACCATTTAATAGCAATTTTATAATCCTTTAAAACACCTTTACCCTTGGCATGCCTCCAGCCCAAAGTGTATTGAGCATCAGCATATCCTTGATCAGCAGCTTTTCGATACCATTTAAGCGCTGCTTTATCGTCTTTTAGAATGCCATTACCGCCTCTGTCATACATTACTGCTAAATTATTTTGAGCGTTGGCATACCCTTGCTTAGCAGCTTTTAAATACCATTGAAGTGCTTTATTGTCATTCTCCACAACTCCTTCTATACCTTTGTCGTACATCACCCCTAAATTATTTTGGGCATAAATATTGCCTTGCTCGGCAGCTTTTAGGTACCACA
>DTUI01000038.1 GCA_012964205.1 Candidatus Thioglobus sp. | reverse complement strand
ATCAGAAATATTATGATCCAACCAGCCATTATGACTTCTTGCTTTTCTAAATATAGTATCTAAACTTTCTTCTGATAGCATTAAAATATCCTTATTAATTTAATTAAAATCTTATGCTAGATTATATATTTTTTGACTCAAAGCTTTCAGGCAAATTTAAAGACCATTTGACAAAGGTGGGAATAGTGTTTGAATGCGAAGATGATAAAAGCTTTGGCTCGGTTCAAGGTGAAATTGTCTCAATTTCTGACGAGACCGATGATACTATGTTAGCTGAACTGCAAGATTTGTACGATACATTGCAAGATGAGCTTGAGCAATTACTAGAGCAGAGTGATGAAGGCTTGATGATGAATGCTGCAGGCATGGAAGTTAAGCTTAAAGATGGCTCACTGTGCACATTAAGAGTTTCACCTGATGTTGTTACACGAATTCTAACTGTGTTAGAATTTGATGAGTTACAAGCATTTATAGAAAATATTGCTAGAAGTGTAGAAGAACCGGACAGTGGTCATTTCTGCCATAACGTAAACAAGGATTAAGTATGAAAAAAATTACTATTATTGGCTCAGGTTTTGCTGGGCTAACAGCGGTTAAAACGCTTCGAAAGAAAGATAAAAACTGTGAGATAACACTTATCTCCCCTAAGGCTGAACTGGTTTATATGCCCAGTTTGATTTGGGTGCCATCGGGCGCAGCGAGCAAAACAGACATTGTTATCCCTTTGGATAATTTTTTCAAACGTATGAACGTTGTGCATATTGTTAGTGAAGTGACTGGCTTGGAGGATAAAGGCAGATCAGTGGTAACGCCAATTGGTATTTATAAAAATGATGCGTTAATCATTGCTTCTGGCGGTCGATTTATCAAAAAATTACCTGGTATCGAGCATGCTATTACGCCATGTGAGGGGCTTGAGGCGGCTGAAGCAATTCGAGATCGTGTTAAGGCGATGGATGGTGGCGATGTTGCTATTGGATTTTCAGGTAACCCTAAAGAGCCGAGCGCCATGCGTGGCGGACCGATGTTTGAATTTTTGTTTGGGCTTGATACCCAGCTGCGCGCGGAAGGTCGTCGTGATAAATTTAACCTAACTTTTTTCACTCCTGCAGAAAAGCCGGGTGCTCGTTTGGGTAAAAAAGCGGTTAAAGGCTTATTAGACGAGATGAAAAAACGTAATATTACGACACATCTTGGCCACAAGATGAAAAAATTTGAAGCTGATAAAGTAATAACTGAAGGTGGCGAGTTTGCTGCAGATTTAATTTTATTTATGCCAGGTATGACAGGTAATACTTGGTTTGATAATACTGATCTTGCGCGCAGTGAAGGCGGACTATTAAAAGCTAATAAATTCTGTGAAGTGGAAGGTGCAGATAAGGTTTTTGTTGCGGGTGATTCGGGTTCTTTTCCTGGGCCAGAATGGATGCCAAAACAAGCACACATGGCCGATCTTCAAGCTGAAGCTGCTGCTAAAAATGCCATCGATATGTTAGATGAGAAGGCTTCGAGTCATACATTTAAAATTGAACTAATATGTATTGTTGATTCAAACAACAAAGGTATGTATGTTTCGCGCACACTTAAGGGTGAGTTGATGCTGCCAAATTGTCGATTGATGCATTTAGCTAAAAAGGTGTTTGGCTGGTGGTATTTACGTCAATACAGATAAAGTACACTCAAGTTCGAGCTTGAATATTTGATAAGAGGGTAGGGGTATGAGCGATTGTTTGTTTTGTAAAATTATTGCAGGTGAAATTCCTTCTAATAAAATTTTTGAAGATGAAGATGTTTACGCTTTTCATGATATTGGTGCACAAGCACCACATCACTTTTTGGTGGTTCCTAAGCGGCACATTGCCACGTTAAACGATACTGATGATGCAGATTTAGTGGGCAAGCTAACACTAACAGCCAGTAAGATTGCCAAGAAAATTGGCTTTTCTAAAGATGGTTATCGTGTGGTGATGAATTGTAATGAAGATGGTGGCCAAACAGTGTATCACATTCATTTGCATTGTCTTGGCGGGCGCTCTCTTTCCTGGCCGCCAGGCTAAGTTTTGCGCTTGTCTGCAAAGCCTTGTTTTTTATAACAATATCTATCAATAAATTCACCCATAAATAAGATAAAATCTCTAGCTTAAATTTATTTAATTGTAATTGATCCATGAGTAACGAATTCCTAGACAGACATATCGGTCCAAGTGCCGAAGATATCACTTCAATGTTAGACGCAATCAACTGTAAAACAGTTCATGAGGTCATTTCAAAAACCGTTCCAAATGCTATTTTATTTGGCAATCGTATGGAAGTTGATGAAGGCTTAACTGAACGCGATAGTCTTGAGCTTGCCACAAAGCTTGCGAGCGATAACGTATTGGCGACGAACTTCATTGGTCAAGGATATTACGGCACTTTGATGCCGACAGTTATTCAGCGTAATATTTTAGAAAATCCTGGTTGGTATACGGCTTACACGCCTTATCAGGCTGAAATTTCTCAAGGTCGTTTGGAAATGTTATTGAACTTCCAGCAAATGATTATTGACCTTACTGGCATGGATATTTCCAATGCATCGTTATTGGATGAGCCAACTGCATGTGCTGAAGCAATGATGATGGCAAAACGTGCTAATCGTAAAAATAAATCTAACAAATTTTTGATCGATAGTAATACCAACATACAAACCATTACTATCTTACAAACTCGTGCTAAGCCACTCGGTATTGAGCTGGTAGTTGAAGATATTCAAAATAACGACTTTAGTGATTGTTTTGCTGCGTTATTGCAATCGCCAGGTGCTAATGGTGAAGTTCGCGATTTAACGAGTGATATCGCTAAGGCTAAAGATAATGGTGTATTAACCATTGTTGCTTGTGATGTATTGGCCTTAGCACTCATTAAAACACCAGCTGAAATGGGCGCTGATATCGCTGTGGGCAATTCGCAACGCTTTGGTGTTCCAATGGGATTTGGCGGTCCTCACGCAGCTTATTTAGCGACGCGTGATGAATTTAAACGTATGGTCCCAGGGCGTATTATTGGCGTTTCACAAGATGTACTAGGTAATCCAGCAATGCGCATGTCTCTGCAAACACGTGAGCAGCACATTCGTCGCGATAAGGCCACTAGTAATATTTGTACAGCGCAAGTTTTATTGGCAGTATTAGCAGCAGCTTATGGTGTTTATCATGGTGCAGCTGGGCTTAAGAAAATTGCAAGCAAGGTACACGCTAAAGCGAGCAACTTAGCAGCAAGTTTGAGTGTGGCTGGGTTTGAGTTAGCAGCAGCACAATTTTTTGACACAATTACAATTAATACAGATAAGGCTCAAGATTTATTTACTAGTGCTCAAAAAATGGGTATCAATATTCGCCTATTAAATGATACGCAGCTGAGTATGTCAGTAGACGAAACTACTACCGAAGCTGAATTGTTGGCGTTATTATCGGTATTTTCAATTGATAAATTACTAGAATCAGACGCAGCGTTATCTGTTGATATGATGCGTACTACAGAGTATTTAACCCATCCTGTATTCAGTTTGTATCATTCAGAGACTGAAATGATGCGTTATTTAAAGCGCTTAGAAAACAAGGATATCGCGCTAAATCATTCTATGATTGCATTAGGCTCATGTACGATGAAGTTGAATGCTGCTACGCAGATGTACCCGATTAGCTTGCCAGGGTTTTCAAAATTACACCCTTATGCACCTGAAGATCAAACGCAAGGTTACCAGCAATTATTTAAAGATCTGGAGCATGCATTATGTGAGGTAACTGGCTATGACGCAGTATCTTTACAGCCTAATGCAGGCTCTCAAGGTGAATTTGCAGGTTTGTTGGCGATTCATTCGTATCATCAGTCACGTGGCGATCATGATCGTAATATCTGTTTAATTCCTTCGTCGGCACATGGTACCAATCCTGCTAGTGCAGTAATGGCTGGCATGAAAGTGGTGATCGTTAAGTGTGATGAAGCTGGTAATATCGATATTAACGATCTTAAGGCCAAGGTAAAAAAGCATGAAGATAAACTTGCAGCTATCATGGTGACTTACCCATCAACTCACGGTGTATTTGAAGTTGAAATTAAAAATATTTGTGACATTATTCACAATGCTGGCGGCCAAGTTTATTTAGATGGTGCCAATCTAAATGCTATGGTTGGTATTACTCGCATGGGTGAATTCGGCGCAGATGTATCTCATATTAATTTACATAAAACCTTTGCCATTCCACATGGTGGTGGCGGTCCAGGTATGGGTCCAATTGGTGTAAAGTCACATTTGGCACCATTTTTACCAGGTGATCCATTAGATAAAGATTCAAATGCAGTATCTGCTGCTATGTATGGTTCTGCTTCAATTTTGCCAATCTCTTGGTCGTATATTAAGCTATTAGGAAAGTACGGCATGCAGCGTTCAACTGAGGTTGCTATTGTTAGTGCTAACTATATTGCAGATGCGTTGAAAGATAGCTTCCCGATTCTTTATCGTGGCGATCAAGGTATGGTTGCTCATGAATGTATTATTGATATTCGCCCCCTAAAAGCTCAAAGTGATATTTCTGAAGAAGATATTGCTAAGCGTCTAATGGACTACGGATTTCACTCACCAACCATGAGTTTTCCAGTGGCAGGTACACTAATGATCGAGCCAACAGAAAGCGAATCAAAGCGTGAAATAGATCGCTTTATTACAGCTATGATTAGTATTCATGATGAAATTCAAAAAGTCATTTCAGGTGAGTGGGATAAGGATGACAATCCACTAAAAAATGCCCCACATACGGCGCATGAAATGGCTGGAGAGTGGAATTATCCATACACTAGACAAGAGGCTTTGTATCCAGTTCGAACATTGGTTACCAACAAATACTTTCCGCCAGTTAAGCGTATTGATAATGTTTATGGTGATCGTAATTTATTCTGTTCTTGCATCACCACGGAAGACTTTGAATAATTTAACTTTATTCATCTAAAACTTGCATTAAAATAGCTCAAAACTTAAGGTTTTTTATTCTATAAAAAACCGTTATTTCCAGGGGGAAAATGAGCCAGATTGGCCTTGAGCAGCAAAGCGTTGCTGAGTTTAGTGAGCGCGCTTATCTTGATTATTCAATGTACGTCATTCTTGACCGTGCATTGCCGTTTGTCGGTGATGGATTAAAGCCTGTTCAAAGGCGCATTGTTTATGCGATGAGCGAGCTTGGACTTAAATCTACTGCCAAATTCAAAAAATCAGCCCGTACAGTGGGTGATGTTCTAGGTAAATTTCATCCTCATGGCGATAGTGCTTGTTATGAAGCTATGGTACTCATGGCTCAGCCTTTCTCTTACCGCTATCCCTTTATCGATGGCCAGGGAAACTGGGGCGCACCTGATGATCCTAAGTCGTTTGCTGCCATGCGTTATACCGAGTCTAAATTATCTCGCTATGCAGATTTACTTCTTGCAGAGATAAACCAAGGTACTGTTAACTGGGCAGACAACTTTGATGGCTCTTTACAAGAGCCTAAAAATCTACCTGCACAAGTGCCTAATCTATTGCTGAATGGCACTTCGGGTATTGCAGTTGGCATGGCAACAGATGTACCACCTCACAATCTGACAGAAGTGGTCAGTGCCTGTATTCAATTGCTTGACAAGCCGTCGAGTGATTTGGATGAGATTATGCAAATCATCCCGGCGCCAGATTATCCAACACATGCCAATATTGTTTCATCTGCCAAAGACATTAGACAGATTTATGAAACCGGCCATGGTTCAGTTAAGATGCGTGCAACTTATAAGAAAGAAAATGGTGATATTGTAATTGAAACATTGCCTTATCAAACTTCTGGGTCTAAGGTGATTACCCAAATTGCAGCGCAAATGCGTGCTAAAAAACTTCCATTAGTTGATGATATTCGCGATGAGTCTGATCATGAAAATCCAACGCGCATTGTTGTTGTGCCACGATCAAATAGAGTGGATGTAGATAGCCTGATGTTGCATTTGTTTGCCACCACAGATTTGGAAAAAAGTTATCGCGTTAATATGAATGTGATTGGTCTTAATGGCAAGCCACAGGTGAAACCGTTAATCCCAATGCTTAAAGAATGGCTAACGTATAGAACTCAAATTGTCACTAAAAAGCTAACACACCGTTTGGATAAAATTTTGGCACGACTACATATTTTGGAAGGCTTATTAATTGCCTTTTTAAATATTGATGAAGTGATTGCCATCATTCGTGAAAACGATAAGCCAAAGCCGATATTAATGGCACACTTTAAGCTTAGTGAGATTCAAGCAGAGGCAATTTTAGAGCTTAAATTACGCCATTTGGCCAAGCTCGAAGAAGTAAAAATTCAGGCGGAGCAAGAAGAGCTGGCTGCTGAAAAAGAAAAATTAGAATTACTACTTTCTAGTGATAATCGTCTTAAGACTTTTATTAAGAAAGAGTTAAAAGCTATTATTGATCAATTTGGTGATGAGCGACGATCTGCCATTAAAACTGATGTTAGTATTGCTCAAGCATTTAGTGAAGATGATCTGGTGCCAGCTGAGAACGTTACTGTTGTACTTAGTGATAAAGGCTGGGTTCGTAGTGCTAAAGGTCATGATATTGATCCAACCACGCTCAATTATAAGTCTGGTGATAATTACTTGACTAGCGTCCAAGGTAGAAGTAATAAAAACGCTATTTTTATTGATTCTACTGGGCGCTCTTATTCTTTATCGGCTAACTCTCTGCCAAGTGCAAGAGGCCAAGGTGAACCGTTAACTGGCAAGCTTTCTCCGCCAACAGGTGCAGAGTTTGTTGACGTGGTGATGGGTGATAATGAGCAGCATATCTTGCTGGCTTCAGATGCGGGTTATGGGTTTATTGCCACCATTGGTGATTTGCATTCTAAGAAAAAAGCTGGGAAAGTAGCCCTTAGCTTGCCGGGTGAAGCTAAAGTGATGAGGGTGATTAATGTTGATGATTTAGAAAATCAATTTGTTGCTGTTACGACTAATCGTGGGCGTTTATTAGTATTTCCAGTGGCTGAACTTCCAGTTTTGTCAAAAGGCAAAGGTAACAAGCTAATTCAAATTCCAGCAAAAGATCTAAAAGCTAGAGAAGAGTTTGTTGTTGGGCTTTGTGTGTTGCTAGACACTCAGAATCTTAGGGTTTACGCAGGAAAGCGTCATCTAACTATAAAATTCCAAGACTTGACCAACTACATCGGTTCAAGAGCGCGACGTGGAAACTTATTGCCAAAAGGCTATCAAGGTGTTGATTCAATTGAGGCGGTAGAATAACAATCTCCCCTGTTAATCAGGGTGTAATTTTTATGCCATCAAAGGTATAATTAATCTTTTTCCCAATTTTTCCGAAAATGTTCGTCCTAAAAATTGTTACAGACTTCGCATCCGCACACTCCCTAAGGGATTACCCGGGAGATTGTTCTCGCTTACATGGTCATAATTGGCAGGTGGAAATGCTTGTCGCCTCCAAAGTGCTTGATGATACTGGCATGGCAATCGACTTTCGAGAAATTAAAAAACAAACAAAAGAAGTTGTTAAAAGACTGGATCATCAATATTTAAATGATGTTGCGCCCTTTGATAAGCTTAACCCGACTGCTGAAAATATTGCTAAATATTTTTTTGAAGAGGTTGGTAAATTAATTAACACTAATGATGTTCGAGTTAAAGAGGTAACCATTTGGGAAACCCTAAGAGCATCAGTCACTTACTCGGAGGATTAATCATGAAATCTTGTGATTTACCTGATACACAAAACAACCTAGACACTCGACAAATTATTATTGACAGAGTGGGTATTAAAGATATTGCACATCCGATTACTTATGTTGATCGTGATGGTAACAAGTCTCCAACAGTGGGCAACTTTACCATGACAGTCACTTTGCCAGAAAATGTCAAAGGCACACATATGTCTCGTTTTATTCAAATTTTAAACGAAGGTCCATGTGAGTTTAACAGTGGAAATTTTAGCAAGATTATAGAAAAAGTGCGTGATCGCTTAGAGTCTGATACTGCACACATAACCCTAGATTTTCCATTTTTCAGAAAGAAATCGGCGCCTTCTTCTGGTGTTGAATCTTTAATGGATTATCAAGTTACTTTGGATGGCTCTCTAGAAAAAGGTAAAACCGAAGTGATGATAAAGGTTGTTGTTCCTGTAACCAGCCTTTGCCCATGTTCAAAAAGTATCTCTAAATATGGTGCGCACAATCAGCGCTCTCATATCACCATTAAAGCCAGGGCTACTGTTGGAAAAACACTATACCTTGAGGATTTGATCGATCTTGCTGAGAAAAAAGCTTCTTGCGAACTGTATGCAATTCTTAAGCGTGAAGATGAAAAAGTAGTTACTGAAAGAGCCTATGATAACCCAGCATTTGTTGAGGATTTAGTGCGTGATATTGCCGTTGCTTTAAACGCTAACGATAACATTAATTATTACAGTCTTGAATCAGAAAATTTTGAGTCTATTCATAATCATTCAGCATACGCATTAATTGAAAATCAGAAGTAAATAGCCATGAAATACAATACTGACAATCTAAGAATTACCTCTAGCGCCCCTATTATGGTGCCAAATGAGTTGATGGAGATGTTTCCACTTAGTGATAGTGGATCCGCTAGTATTTTTCAAGCGCGCGAAACGATTGCTAATATCATCTCTGGACAAGACAAACGCCTAATGGTGATTGTTGGGCCTTGTTCAATTCATGATCCTCAGGCAGCACGTGATTATGCAAAGAAATTAGCTGACCTAAAGGAAACGCTAAAAGAAGATTTGTTTATAGTAATGCGTGTGTATTTTGAAAAGCCACGCACAACTATTGGCTGGAAGGGGTTAATTAATGATCCTGACTTAAATGAGAGTTTTGATATTGATAAAGGCTTAAAAACTGCTCGTCACCTTTTGGCTGATATTGCTGACTTAGGTATGCCGGTTGCTGTTGAATATCTTGACTTGATTACGCCACAATATATTTCAGACCTTATTTCATGGGGTGCAATTGGCGCACGCACAACTGAGAGTCAATCTCATCGAGAATTGGCTTCAGCCTTATCTTGCCCGGTAGGATTTAAAAACGGCACCACAGGCTCCCTTAGAGTGGCGATTGATGCGATTAAATCTGCATGTAGCCCTCATCACTTATTGTCTGTTAATAAAGAAGGTGGCGTTAGTCACTATACTTCTTCAGGCAATGAAAGTACTCATATTATTCTACGTGGTGGCGCTGATGGTCCAAATTATTCAAAAAAACATGTTGAAAGTGCTTCTGAACAGTTATTAGCTGATGGGCTTAATCATCGTGTTATGGTAGATTTCTCCCATGCTAATAGCGAAAAACAGTTTAAAAATCAGTTAAAGGTTGGTAGCGATGTTGCCGAGCAAATTGCGTCAGGATCACAGAAGATTTTTGGCGTTATGATAGAGTCAAATATTAACGAAGGAAATCAGCCAGTTGGCCCGCTAGAATCACTCAAATACGGTGTTAGTATTACCGATAGCTGTATTAATTGGGAAGACACTGAAACCTTGCTAAAAACGCTGGCACAATCAGTGCGCACTCAAAACACCTAAGTTATTGATTTAACATTAGTTTTACTAATTAAATTTCTCCAAAATACTTCCCGAAATTTACCTATTTATATCGTGTAAATTCACTCACTTAGGGTACAATAAAAGCTAATTTAATCAAGCGAATTTTTTGTATGTCAGACGATACAAATAACACTGAAGATCTAGAAGTTTTTGAGCCTAATTTTCCAATAGTTACTATTGAAGATGAGATGCGTAATTCTTATTTAGAATACGCCATGAGTGTCATTGTTGGTCGTGCGTTACCTGATGTTCGAGACGGCCTTAAGCCGGTACACAGACGCGTGTTATATGCAATGGATGTGCTTGGCAATGATTACAACAAATCTTATAAAAAATCTGCCCGTATTGTCGGTGACGTGATTGGTAAGTATCACCCACATGGTGATACTGCTGTATACGACACTATTGTACGTATGGCACAACCATTCTCGATGCGTAATATCTTAATCGACGGTCAAGGTAACTTTGGTTCGGTCGATGGTGATTCAGCGGCTGCGATGCGTTATACAGAAATTCGTATGGCCAAGCTTTCACACGAGCTATTACGCGATCTTGATAAAGATACAGTTGATTTTATTGATAACTATGATGGCTCAGAATCAGAGCCAAGTGTACTACCAACACGTGTACCAAATCTTTTAGCCAATGGCTCATCAGGTATTGCTGTTGGTATGGCAACTAACATTCCACCACACAACCTTGGCGAAGTTATTGAGGCTTGTTTAAGAGTTATTGATAATGAAAATATCAGTGTTGATGAGTTATTAGAAGTTATTCCAGGACCTGATTTCCCGACAGCCGGTATTATCAATGGTGCTAGCGGCATTCGCCAGGCTTATGAAACAGGCAAAGGAAAAATTTACTTACGCTCTGTTTCTCATGTTGAGGGCGAAGACAAGCAAAGTATCGTAGTCACAGAATTACCATACCAAGTTAACAAGGCTCGCTTAATCGGAAAAATTGCCGACCTAGTTAGAGATAAGCGAGTTGATGGTATTACCGGCCTTAGAGATGAGTCTGATAAAGATGGTATGCGCATGGTAATCGAGCTACGTCGCGGCGAAGTGCCTGAAGTGATGCTTAATAATCTTTATAAGCTAACTGAAATGCAAACAGTATTTGGTATCAATATGGTGGCAATTGATAAAGGTATGCCTAAGCTTATGACGCTTAAAGGCATCTTAGACGCCTTTATCGCCCATAGAAGAGATATTGTTACGCGTCGCTCTATCTTCGATTTAAACAAAGCTAGAAATAGAGCTCACTTGTTAGAGGGTTTGTCAGTTGCGTTGCATAATATCGATAAAATTATCGAGCTGATTAAGTCTGCTAATAATCCAAGCGAAGCTAAAGAGAGTCTTGTTGCCAAAACTTGGGATGGTTCGGTCATTAAAGAGCTTATTGGTGATCGTGATATGGCTATGTTTAAGCCAGAAGATTTATTGTCTGAGCTTGGCTTACAGGCAAGTGGTGATTATCAGCTTTCTATTCAGCAGGCACAAGCCATTCTTGACCTTAAGCTTCATCGTTTAACCGGCCTAGAAAAAGACAAAATTTTCGATGAATTTAATGAGTTATTAGAGCGAATTAAATATTTATTAGATATCTTGCAAAATCCAGATCGCTTAATGCAAGTGATTCGTGATGAGCTTAATGAGATTCGTGATAATTATGCTAACGAGCGAATGACTCAAATCATCGAGCACAAAATTGATCTAACCCTGGAAGATCTTATTGTTCAAGAAGAGCGCGTAGTAACATTATCACACGGTGGTTATGTTAAGGCGCAATCGCTGAGTGATTATCAAGCACAGCGTCGTGGTGGTAAGGGTAAAGCTGCAACCAAGATGAAAGATGAAGATTTTGTCGATCAACTGTTTGTTGCAAACTCACACGACACAGTGTTGTGTTTCTCATCAGCAGGCAAGGTTCATTGGCTTAAGGTGTATGAATTGCCAGTAGCATCACGCACTGCAAGAGGAAAGCCAATTATTAATTTATTGCCGCTTGAAAAAGAAGAGGTGATTAACGCCATTCTGCCAGTATCAGAATTTACTAAAGATCAATTTGTATTCATGGTTACAAGTTCAGGTACCTGTAAAAAGACTTCATTGACTAACTTTGCACGTCCTCGTAAGGGTGGCATTATTGCCATTGAATTGCGTGATGGTGATAAGCTAGTTGGCGTGGAAATTACATCAGGTGAAAATGATATTATGCTGTTCTCAGCAAATGGTAAGTCAATTCGCTTTAAAGAAGCAGATGTGCGAGCAGTAGGCCGTACAGCTATTGGTGTACGCGGTATGAAGTTGGTTGATGATGAAATCGTTTCAGCGATTGTTGCAGATGATCATAGTCCAATTCTTACAGCGACTGAAAAAGGCTACGGCAAACGTACAGAGCTAGAAGAGTATCGCTCTCAAGCGCGTGGTGGTTCGGGTGTTATTTCTATCAAAACCTCAGATAGAAACGGTAAAGTGGTTGGCGCCATCCAAGTAACAGACGCTGATGAAATGATGCTAATTTCTAACAAAGGCACACTGGTTCGCGCACGTGCAGCTGACGTATCTATTATTGGTCGTAA
>DTUI01000037.1 GCA_012964205.1 Candidatus Thioglobus sp. | reverse complement strand
CCTAAACCCATTGCACGTAATAACGTTGTTACTGGTAATTTACGACGACGATCAATTCGTGCGTATAAATGTTCGTGATGATCAAATTCAAAATCTAACCATGAACCGCGGTAAGGAATAACGCGCGATGAAAATAAGATCTTACCTGAAGAGTGAGTTTTACCCTTATCGTGTTCAAAAATAACACCTGGAGATCTGTGTAACTGTGACACGACAACACGTTCTGTACCATTAATAACAAAGGTACCTGTATCGGTCATGAGTGGCAATTGGCCTAAGTAAACATCTTCTTCAATGATTTGCTTAACTCGGCGTTTTTTCTTGAGGGTTGAACCATTCTTGTCAAATAAGACAAGATTCAATTTAACTCGTAGTGTTGAGGCGTAAGTGACGCCACGTAATTTACACTCTTTAACATTAAATTTTGGTTCTTGTAGTTCGTAATCAACATATTCAATTTCTGCATAACCGTTAACTGCTGTTATCGGGAATACGGACTGGAATACTGCATGTAGGCCGACATCTTTTTTTGTTTTTTCGCCAGCTTGGATAAAGCCATTGAATGAGTCGATCTGGATAGCCAGTAAATCTGGTTCGGTTAAAATTGATTCTCTAGAACCAAAATTATTTCTAATTCGCTTTTTTTCAGTAAATGAATAAGCCATGAATACCTCGTATTAGTTGATTATTGCTTGTAAAAATTCTTGTTACGATAAAAACACCAAAATCCCCTTGTGGGGATTTTGGGTAACACACAGAACTAATTACTTAAGTTCTACGCTAGCGCCAGCTTCTTCAAGCTGTTTCTTAACATCTTCAGCTTCCGCTTTATCAACACCTTCTTTAATTGGTGTTGGTGCAGCTTCAACCATGTCTTTAGCCTCTTTAAGACCTAAGCCAGTGATGCCACGTACTGCTTTAATAACCGCAACTTTCTTCTCACCGAACGATGTCAATACAACATCGAACTCTGATTGCTCTTCTGCTGCGCCAGCATCTGCTGCTGCCGCTACTGGTGCTGCTGCTGCTGCTGCTGCTGATACACCGAACTTCTCTTCCATTGCTGAAACTAATTCAACAACATCCATTACAGACATATCTGCAATTGCATTTAAAATATCGTCATTTGATAATGCCATGATATTTACTCCTTTTTATTTATTATTGTTTTTGGTCACGAACTGCCGCTACCACTCGAGTTACTTTTGTCGGAACTTCATTCAAAGTTCTTGCTAGTTTCTCTACCGGTGCTAACATAAGCGCCATAACCAGACTGATCGCTTGATCTTTAGTTGGTAAGTCTGCAATACGTTTAAGCTGATCTGCTTCCACAAATTCGCCTGAAACGCCCAAACCCTTAACGACTAAATCTTCGTTATCTTTAACGAAATCATTAAATACGCGTGCTACTGCACCTGGATCTTCCTGAGAAAATCCAAGGATTACCGGTCCGCTAAGAACGGGTAGTACACACTCGCATTCAGTCTTCGCTAATGCTATTTTTGCCAAGGTATTCTTTACAACACGTAAAGAAACATTTGCATCTATTGCACTGGAGCGTAGATTAGTCATTTGTTCAACTGTCAATCCACGATACTCGGCCACGCCAACAGAAATTGCACTATTAGCTAGTGAATTTACTTGTTCGACAACAACCTTTTTTGCTTCAAGATTTAGAGCCATTTGCCTCTCCTGAACAGTTTAAAAAAGAAAGCCACCTTATTTGATAACTTTCGCCACAGAGTATTCGCATACCCTCTACATAGGCCGAGTGTGTTACCACTCAATTAAACAAATACTCCAGGAGGAATATCCGAACCTATGGTCTTTGAGGTCATGCAGAATTAACGCTGCGACCCAAAGAATTCTTTTGCTTGGTCTAATTAAAGATCAAGCGATGCTAAATCAACCGATACGCCTGCGCCCATCGTTGAAGAAACACTTAATTTTTTAAAGTACACGCCTTTAGCTGAACTAGGCTTAGCCTTTTTCAATGCTTCCATTAGTGTCGCAATATTTTCACTTAATGCTTTCACATCAAAAGATGCTTTACCAACGCCAGCGTGAACAATAGCAGCCTTATCTGTACGGTAACGTACTTGACCTGCTTTTGCATTATTAACTGCTGTTGCAACATCTGGTGTTACGGTACCAACCTTAGGGTTAGGCATCAAACCACGTGGGCCTAATATTTGACCTAAACGACCAACCACACCCATCGCATCAGGTGATGCAATGACAACGTCGTAATTAAGATCGCCATCTTGCATGGATTTCATTAAATCTTCCATACCAACAACATCTGCACCTGCTGCTTCAGCTTTAGCTACGTTATCACCTTGTGTAAATACTGCAACTCGGACGGTTTTACCCGTACCATTTGGCAATACAACTGCGCCACGAACGTTTTGATCTGACTTCTTAGAGTCAACACCAAGATTAACACTAACGTCAATAGATTCGTCAAATTTTGACGTTGCGCATTCTTTAATTAAAGTTAATGCATCTTCAATTGTATAACGTTTACCGATTTCAACTTTAGCTGCTATGTCTTTTTGTTTTTTTGTTAATTTAGCCATCTGATTAACCCTCCACTTCAATACCCATTGAACGGGCTGT
>DTUI01000036.1 GCA_012964205.1 Candidatus Thioglobus sp. | reverse complement strand
GCTTGTGCACGAGGTGCGTTTGGTGCTTGCTGGCCACCTGCTTGTGGTGCGCCACCCATGCTAGGGCCATCACGGCGATCAAGCATTTGCAATGTACCGTTAAAGCCTGATACAACTACTTCAGTTGTGTAGCGATCAGCGCCTGATTTATCTTGCCATTTACGTGTTTGTAATTTACCTTCAACGTAAACTTTAGAGCCTTTGTCTAAATATTGGCCAGCAATTTCTGCTAATTTGCCAAATAAACTAACGCGGTGCCATTCTGTTTTTTCTTGTTTTTGACCGGTGTTTTTGTCCGTCCAAGATTCACTTGTTGCTACCGAAAGATTTGCAATAGCATTGCCGTTAGATGCGTATTTAACCTCAGGCTTTTGACCTAGGTTACCTACTAAAATTACTTTGTTAATGCCTGCCATTGAATTTTCTCCCGTTAATTATTAATATTTTTCAGTGCGCATACTTAGGGCGATTAGCCACCAAATAATTGCTGTAAATGTGGTGAACAAGAATACACTATTCAAACCAAAATTGTTGTAAATCCATCCGCCAATTACACCACCAACGAATGCACCAAAAAATTGTGAGCTAGAGTAAAAACCCATTGCTAGCCCGCGTTTTTCACTGCTTGCAGTTTTGGCTATTAGTGAAGGTAGTAGTGCCTCTAAGGCGTTAAAGGCAACAAAAAATAAAGTTAAAATGACAAAAAATGTCGTGTAATTTAATGCGCTTTGATAAAACAAGATTTGACTAAAAGCTAAGATAAAAATTGACAATAAAAATACCGTTTTTGTTTTTTGAAATTTGGTGGCAACAATGATCATTGGGATCATGCCCAGGAATGAAATCACAATAACAGGTAAGTATATTTTCCAGTTATCTTGAATGCTAAGGATGTTGTTATCTACTAGGAAAATTGGAATGGCAATAAAAGAGCTGGTTAGAATTAAATGCAGTGCAAAGATACTGAAATCTAATCTAAGTAAATCTGTTGTTAAAATTTTCTTAAAATTATCAATAGAGAGTTTGTATTGCTTGATGGGTTTGGCATGTGGCAAAGTTGTAACCACAACCAAAGCAACAATCGATAGTCCTGCAATAATCCAGAACATGCCAGATATGCCAAATTGATGGCCAATAATAGGGCCTAATAATAATGCCAGCATAAATGCCATGCCAATTTGAACACCGACAAAAGCGTTTGCTTTAGGGCGCTCATCTTCGCTAACATAATCTGCCAAAAATGCCATTAACACGGCTGAAATAGCGCCTGCACCTTGTAGCGCTCTACCGGCTACAACTTGATAAATGTCAGTTGCATTGGCCGCTACAACACTACCAATAAAGAAAATAATAAGGCCAAATATAAGTAAAGGCTTGCGACCATATTTATCTGATAAATAGCCAAATGGTATTTGGAAGAATGCTTGAGTAAGACCGTAGGCGCCAATAGCTAGGCCAATATAAAACGGCGTTACGCTTTCATAGTGATTGGCATAGACTGAAAAAATTGGGAAAATCATAAACAGCCCGAGCATTCGAGTTGCCATAATTAAAGAGATTTTAAGTGCGAAGCCTCGCTCTAGTTTAGTCATTAGCGAGTAGGGCGAGTATTAGTCTTCTAGTGAGTAATGTGGTACGTACAGTGGGTAGCTTTTCTTAAGTACACGACGTGTATCTTTAGCTAATACTGGCGCGCTAATAATATCGTAATTATGAGCCATTAAGTGTAATGCTGCAGGCACAGAAGGTGTGTTTGGATATTTTTCAATGATGTATTTACTGCGATTGATCGCTGCAATATTTGCACCTTTTTTTGTATAGTAGATGGCAACAAACAACTCATGACGAGATAAAATATTTCTTAAAATTACAAGACGACTCTTAGCTTCTTCGGTGTATTCAGTTTTAGGGAATTTGTCGATTAAGGCTAGGTAGTAGTTGAACGCGTCACGTACTGAATTAACATCACGCTGAGCGTTATCAGTAATGTAGTCATCTAAGATTGAACGAGATTTATCTTCTGAAATAACACCACGTAAGTAATAAGCATATGGCGTGGAGAAGTGATTAGGGTAAAGCTTGATGTAGCTGTTTAAGCGATCAATGGCTTGATCGTGGTCTTCACTCTTGTAAAGGGCGTAGGCGATTTCAAGTTTAGATTGAAGTGCGTATTTAGAGCCAGGGTAAGCTGCCTGTAATTGCTCAAATAACTCAATGCCTTTATCCATTGAGCCGGCAGAAATTTTCTCTTTCGCTTGTGCGAAGAATGTTTTTGGCGACCAACCTTTGGTGATTGATTCACGTTTTTTCTCATCTTCCCAAAGACAACCACCTAGAAATAAAGTTAATATAGGTAGAATTAGAATGAGTTTTTTCATGATTATTTTGATAAATTAATTGTAAATATGCATGACATTATACTGACGCATAAGTATTATAATGGCAAAACTTAACTCAAGATTTATTCGGTATTAAATGTCAAAAAATGATAAAAGAATTCTAATTAGTGATTTGTGCGATGTGCTTGAAGGCTATATGCCGCAATCACAAGTTGAGAGTGTTTATCAGGCTTACATTGTCGCGGCCACAGCGCATGATGGTCAGTATCGAAAATCAGGTGAGGCGTATGTATTTCATCCGCTTTCTGTGGCTATGATTTTGGCTGAGTTTAAGTTGGATTACTCCTGTATTGTTGCAGCTATATTGCACGATTGTATTGAAGATACTATTGTGACTTATGATGAAATTAGATATGATTTTGGTGATGAAATTGCACATATTGTTGAGGGCGTTTCCAAGTTAACAGGTCTTGAGTTTCGTGACACTGCCGACAAACAGGCGCAAAACTTCCGCAAGTTGTTTTTAGCCATGAGTGATGATATGCGCGTGATTTTAATTAAACTGGCTGATCGATTGCATAATATGCGCACGCTGGGCTCTATGAGGCGCGACAAGCAGCTAAGAATTGCCAAAGAAACGGCTGAAATTCACGCTCCTATTGCACGAAGATTAGGCCTAAATAGCATTAGGGTGGAGCTGGATAACTTGTGTTTTTCTATTGTTCATCCGTTTCGTCACAAGGTTCTGGTATCCCAAATTAAAAAACAGTGTGGCAATCGAACCAAGGTTATTAAGCATATTCAAAGTGCCTTGGAAAACAGACTAAGCCAAGAAGGCGTGGTGGATTTTGAAATCAATGGCCGTCGAAAGCAGCCCTGTAGCATCTATAAGAAGATGAAAGTTAAGCAACTTAAGTTTTCACAAGTACTGGATATGTATGCGTTTCGCGTTGTTGTTTCAGGTGTGGCTGAGTGTTATCAAACGCTTGGCGTTATTCACAACTTGTACAAGCCATTGCCAGGTAAATTTAAGGATTATGTAGCCCTGCCTAAAGCAAATGGCTACCAGTCACTACACACAATATTATTCGGTCCAAATAATATTATGATTGAGGTACAAATTCGCTCTACTGATATGCATTTTGTTTCAGAGTACGGGATTGCAGCGCATTGGCACTATAAAAATGTTAACAATAATGATAGCAATGCTTCGTTGGCAGGTAACTGGATAGGGTCTTTGCTTGATATTCAGCAACAATCTGGAACCTCTGTTGAGTTTCTTGAGCATGCTAAGGCTGATTTGTCACCCTCAGAGGTATTCGTCTTTACCCCAAATGGTGATATTATTCAATTACCTTATAAGGCAACAGCTTTGGATTTTGCTTACATGGTGCACACTAATATCGGCGAGCATGCTTTTAAATCAAGAATTGATCAGATTTTATCGCCAGTATCCACCAAGCTTAGATCTGGACAGACGGTTGAAATTATCACCAAACAAGACACTCAGCCACAACCTTCATGGTTGCAAATAGCAACCACTGCAAAGGCAAGATCTTCAATTAAGTCTTACTTAAAGTCACAATCCTCCTCTAGCTTAATTCAACTGGGTAGCTATTTGCTGGACAATGCTTGTGAATATTTACAAATTGATGTTGAGAAGGTTGTTGACACCAAGTGGCAAGAATGTCTGAGTGACTTTGGCTGCCAATCAAAAGAAGAATTGTTCATAAAAATTGGCCTAGGCGAGGTACTGATGTCAGTCGTGCTGAATAAATTACAGTGTGAAGGTAATCATTGTCTGGTTAAAAATATCAAAATATCAGATACTCAAGGTAGGGCAATAAGCTGTGCACATTGTTGTTATCCAATCCCAGGTGATGATGTCATTGGATTGCTCACCAGCAGTAAGGGTATGGTTTTGCACAAGGCTGACTGCGCTAACTTTATGCGAGTTAAGAATAAAAATGTACAGTGGCTAGGGGTTGATTGGCAAGCTAAAGAAGGGGAAGAGTTTGAGGTTAAAGTGCTAATTGATGTGGATAATCAGCGTGGAGCGCTAGCCTCCATTGCCAACACCATGGCCAAATTGGGTATTAATATTGAGCACATCGAGATTAGCGAAAAAGACAGTTATTTAAAATCTTTGAATTTGGTTATTTCGGTAACAAATACAGAGCAATTGGCGGATATATCTAAACATTTAACACAACTTGATTTAGTTCAAAGTGTGAAGCGTTTTTAGTTGCAAATTTTGCACTAATTTAGATAAAATTAACTTAGATAAATTTAGGAGTAATTTGTGAATTGGACAGACTCGTTAGAGATTGCTATTGCATTGGATGAGGCTCATCCAGATACAAGCCCATTAACCGTTGGTTTTGTTGATTTGAGAGATATGGTTATGGCTTTAGAGGAGTTTGAAGATGATAGTGAAAAATCAGGCGAAAAGATCCTTGAAGCCATTCAAATGAACTGGATTGAAGAGAGGGAATGAAAAAGCTTGCTGTAGTTTTTCTAGCGCTTTACGCCACAGCTTCTTTTGCGATATTAGAAGTAACCATCTTAAAGAAAGATGAAAATGCATTTCCAATTGTTATCTCACCTTTTGCTGTTAAGGGTGATGCTAAGCAAGGCGAGGCAATTGCCAATATCATGCGCGACAACTTTAATCGCTCGGGTGAATTTAACGCCTCAAGTGCTGATTACATTGTCAACAGTCAGATTAATTTTGACAAATGGAAGGCTGAGAAAATTGAAGCCATTGTAATCGGCAAGCTTGAGCAAGTTAGCAAGAATATCTTTAATGTTGAAATCGAGCTAATTGACACCTACACAAGAAAAACCCTTTACGCTAAAAAATTCGCTGTTCATAATAGCGGTATTAGGCGTATTACCCATTATTTATCTGATCAGATTTATTTTGCTTTATTGGGTGTGAAAGGCTCATTTGATACACGCCTAGCCTACGTAACCGTGACCAGCATGGGTAATGGCAAGCGCGAATATCGCTTAGAGATTTCTGATTCTGATGCGCAAAATCCACAAACTATTTTTAGAGCGGCAAGCCCGATTTTATCGCCGGCTTGGTCGCCAGATCAAAATAAAATTGCTTACGTGTCGTTTAAAAATGGCCGCTCTGAAGTATTTATTCAGTATCCATTCATGCGCCGTAAAACACAAAAATTACCTTATTTTAACGGCATTGCATCAGCACCTGCCTGGCATCCAAATGGTGAAAGTCTTATTATGACGCTATCAAAAGATGGCAATAAGGATATTTATTCATACCACCTTAAAGACGAAAAGCTCACTCGCCTAACTAAAGATGTTGGTATTGATACCGAGGCTAGCTATTCAGCTGATGGTGAGCGAATTGCCTTTACTTCAAATCGATCAGGCCAGGTTCAGGTATATATTAAGTACTTGAAAACAGGTGAAATCAAGCGAGCTACCTTTGAAGGTAGTTACAATGCTAAGGCGGTATTTTCACCAGATGGAAAAAGCCTAGCCTTGGTGCATCGAGTTGATAAAGACTACCGCATTGCCTTGTTGGATATTGCCACTAAAGATTTAATCGTTATTACTGATAACAAACTAGATGAATCACCTTTCTTTTCACCTAATGGCAGTATGATTATTTTTGCTAGCAATAAGGGTGATACAGGTGTGTTATCAGTTGTTTCAATTTTAGGTAATCAAACCTTTGAGCTTGCGAGTAAAGCTGGCGAAGTTAGAGAGCCAAATTGGTCTCACTATTCTAAATAATACCAAGGAATTTATATATGTTAAAAATCACCTCGTTAATAATAGCCACTGTGCTTTTATCTTCTTGCTCAACAACAGTTGAAGAGTTATATCAAAAAGTTGCCGCTAAGCCAAGTGTGGTTAATAATGAGGAGAGTGTTGTTGCCGCAGACTCTTCTCGTTTTGAGTCGCAAGAATACAATGGTAATTATGTTCGTAAAGATGGTCAATCTAGTGCACTGCAAATGGCGACTGCCGAGCTTAAAAACACAGGTGTTCAGTTTGTTTTATATTTCTCTTATGATGGTAGTGAAATAGACGAAGCAGCAACTCAAGCTATTATCAAACATGCAAATTTTATGCGTGATAATCCAAGTCTTAATTTACGCCTAGAAGGGCATGCAGATGAGCGCGGCACTCGTGAATACAATCTTGCTCTGGGTGAGAATCGCGCCTTAGCGGTTAAAGAGGTGCTTGGCTTGTATGATCTTAATTCACGTGTAGAAGTAATCAGCTTTGGTGAAGAAACTCCTTTGATTCAGGCGCATGATGAAAGCGCTTGGGGAAAGAATAGACGTGTTGAATTTATCTACCAGTAGCTAATGATACAACGCCTTTCACTAATGATTTTTTTGGCTGTATTTGCTTATCAGCCAGCTTCTGCCGGTATTAATACCGACAAAGTGATTATGGATCATAATAAAAAGATCAAGCGCTTGGTGCGTAAAAACAAATCACTCATTGGTAAGATTGAGCAACTAGAGCAACAGCAACAACAAAGCAGCCAAAAAATTACTGAATTGTTTAACCTAATGGAGTACAAAAAATCCAGCGCTGTGGTTGAGCAAACAATGATGCGTGTGCGTGAGCACAATAAAAAGGCTAAAAAAATCTACACCAATGCACGCTCTTTGTTGGTTACCGATCAATATGATCAAGCCATTGTATTTTTTAAGCAGTATCTAGCGGTTTATCCTGATAGTAACCATGCATCAGATGCGCATTATTGGCTTGCAAGGGCTTATTTAGCCAAAGGCGACCATAATCAAGCAAAGCGTACTTTTATGGCGTTTCAGCTAAGTAGTCCACTGCATCATAAATATTCAAACTCCTTATTTGAATTGGCCAGGGTTTATGTGGAGCTTAAACAAGATGAAAAGGCTGAAAGCCTATTAAATAGTATGCTGGTTAAGTTTCCAACACACCATTCGATTAATCGAGCTAAGCAATTACTAAGTAAGATTGCACCAAAAAAGTTAGACAATAGCGAGACCCTTCAGTCAAACTAGCATGAAAGCTTTGGAAATTCCAAGTATTGCGCTGGACAGTCTGTGTCAACTTAATAAACAGCGCTATCCATTTTTACTAGAAAGTGTTAATCATAATAACAATAATCGTTATTCTATTTTGTTCGCCCATCCTCAGCAAGAGTTGGTTTTAAATGAACTATCTGAATTTGATTTTTTAAGCGAGCTTTCAAGCGAGATTACTAGTGTTAATGACAAAAATCAACAACTGCCTTTCACTGGCGGCTGGTTTGTGTATTTTGCTTACGAGCTCATTGCTCAAATTGAGCCTACGCTAGCAAAAGATATGCACAGTAGTCACTTGCCTATTGCCATTGCGGTGAAAATACCCAGCGCTATTGTTGTCGATCACCAATTGGAAAAAACCTATTTACTAGATGAAGATGATGATCAAACTAGAATTGATCAGATTTTAAAAGATATTAAGCTAATTACACCAATACCAGTGGTTGATTTTTCTGGTGTGTTGAGTTGTGAGGCGAGCGCTAAGTTTTTATCTGGCGTAGAAAAGATCAAGAAATATATTAAAGCAGGTGATGTTTTTCAGGTGAATTTATCTCGCGCTTGGCAATATACATTAGCGCATAATTGTAGCTCTGCTGAGCTTTATTCTGCTTTAAAAAAATCCAACCCTGCGCCTTTTTCTGCACTTGCACAATTTGAACAATTTAGTATTGTTTCATCATCGCCAGAGCGCTTGTTTAGCGTTGATGGCGATGTGATTGAGACACGTCCAATTGCAGGTACCCATCCTAGAGGCGTTGGTAAAGAAGATGAATTGTTAAAGCAGCGTTTAATCAAGCATCCTAAAGAGCAAGCAGAGCATATCATGCTACTTGATCTTGAGCGTAATGACTTGGGTAGGGTATGTGAATACGGTAGTATCGAGGTCAATGAAGTAATGACGCTAGAAAGCTATCCATATGTGCATCACATTGTTTCAAATATTAGAGGTAGGTTAAAGCCTTCTATTGATATCAGGCAATTAGCCAGTGCTTTGTTTCCAGGTGGCACGATTACCGGTTGCCCTAAGATTCGTTGTATGCAAATTATTTCTGAATTAGAGCAGGGTGCTCGTGAGGCATATACCGGTTCATTAGGCTATATTAGTAATAATGGCAAGATGGATCTAAACATTCTAATTCGAACCATGACCAAGCAAGACGAGCGCTTGAGCTTTAGAGCAGGCGCTGGCATTGTGTTTGATTCTATTGCTGATAGAGAGCTTGAAGAAACCACACACAAGGCGCAAGGTATCTTAAAGGTGTTCTCTTAACTGGCTAAGGTTGAAACTTTGAAGTCATCGGGTAGCGACGCTCTTTACCAAAAGCATTTTTACTGATTTTTGGCCCTGGTGCACTTTGTCTACGCTTGTATTCATTGTTAAGCACCAGCCTGCTAATTCGTGCTACCACTTGCTTGTTAAAACCCATTTTTACGATATATTCAATAGAACGCCTTTGCTCAACAAACAACTCCAAAATCGCATCAAGCTCATCGTATGGTGGTAGTGAATCTTGATCAACTTGATTAGGCGCAAGCTCTGCAGAGGGTTCACGATCAATTACACGCCCAGGAATAACATAAGACACTGTATTACGATATTTAGCTAGTCGATACACCATGGTTTTTGAGACGTCTTTAAGCGGTGCGAAGCCACCAGACATATCACCATATAGCGTTGCATAGCCAACAGCCATTTCTGATTTATTACCCGTGGTTAAAACGATTTTACCAAGTTTATTGGAGATAGCCATGAGTAGGGTTCCACGTACACGTGCTTGTAAGTTTTCTTCAGTTGTGTCGGCTTCCATACCATTAAACAAGCCACTAAGTTGGGCGTTAAAGCCCTCAACTATAGAGTGAATGGCGATTTCATGGTAGTCAATATTCATGGTGCTAGCCTGAGCCTTGGCATCTTCTAGGCTCATATTTGAAGTATAAGTGTAAGGCATCATAATGGCCTTAATGTTCTCACTGCCAATAGCATCAGCAGCTATTGCTAGCGTTAGCGCAGAATCAATACCGCCTGATAGGCCAATTAAAACACCGTTAAACACGCCGTTTTTATCAATGTAGTCTTTAGTGGCTAGAATCAATGCATCATAAATGGTTTTTTCAGTGCTGTCATTGTTGTCAGAAACAATGCCTGGTGTGGCTAATGATGTACTAGTTTGTTCAAAAAAAGGCAGTTGGTGGGTAACTTGCGCTTTTGCATTCATCATGAAAGAGCCACCATCAAAGATGATTTCGTCTTGTCCACCGACTAAATTAACATACACAAACTCAACTTGATTTTCTAAGACACGTTTTTTGATTTCATTAAGGCGCTGTTGATGTTTACCAACATGAAACGGAGATGCATTGATACTAATGATAGTTTGTACGCCATATTTAGCTGTTTCTCTAACCGTGTCAGCGTGCCAGATATCAGCACAGACTAGCAAGCCTAATCTCTGACCTTTAATGGTAAAGATAAAAGGTTTGTTTCCAGCTGTAAAATAGCGCTTTTCATCAAAAACACCGTAATTAGGTAGTTGCTGCTTATGGTAAATACCAACTTCGCCATTTTGAATAAGATAGGCTGAGTTATATAGTATTTTGTTTTCTTTACAGGGTGCGCCAAAAATAATTGAAATGGTATCGGGAATACTATTTTTAATTAGATCTATTTTCTTTTCAACCTGTTGCATAAAACCATGACGCAATAAAAGATCTTCTGGCGGATAGCCGACCAATGCCAATTCTGGAAATATCAATAAATCAGAATCTTGTTTGGCTGCCTCAATACTTAACTTGATAATTTGTTTGGCGTTGTTATCCAAATCGCCAACAGTAGGGTTAATTTGAGCAATATCGATTTTGATAGACTCTGAGATGTTTGAAAGGTTTTCTAGCTGTTCTTGCCAAAATACAGCCTTCAATTTATCACCCTTGATTTTTGCATGTTCAAGCTTGGTGTAAGCCACCACTTCCGCTGGATTGATATTCAAAATATCGGCAAATAACCAAGCGTGTGTTTCTGACAGACTGGATTTTCCTGATTTATATTTACTTAAATTGGATTGATTAATACCATATTCTTGTGAAATTTTATAGTCTGAAAAACCAGTCTTTTTGCGGACTTTAGCCAGATAATCTTTAGTTTTATTTGCCATATTTGCGTTGCATTTATAGTTGAATTTTTTACCTATTATAGTTAATTATTACCACTAGTGTAATAGAGTTAAATTAGTTATAAAATACTAGTAGTGGTAAAAGTGCCATAAAACATACATAACTTATTGATTTATAATTAATTTAAATATATTTAATTTTTATTAAAAATAGTCTTTACATGGTTCAATAAACACGGTATATTTCGATCAACTTAACAACAAATGATGAAAATATCATGAATCAAATGCATACACATTTATTGGCAGAATCTGAGCTAAAAACTGAAACTGTTGAGTTGCAACAGCAAGCTTATTTAGGTGATGCAAATGCACAATATAAATTGGCTGATATTTTCCAAAAAGGTAGGGACGTTGCTAAGAATTCAGCAAATGCTTTTTACTGGTATCAAAGAGCTGCCAAGCAAGGCAACTTGCCAGCGCAGTTTAATGTTTGGTACGCTTACTTAACGGGTGAAGGCACCCAAGCTAATAAACAATTAGCGGACAAGTGGTACGCTAGAGCGGTGTTAAAAAATTCAAGCTCAACACATTCAATTATTGGCCAGCTGATCGGTACAACGATTCACTAGCCGTATCACAATTTTTCCCTAATGAATTATTGTTTCCATGCATTAGGACTAACTAAAAAAAATAATATTTATTAATCAATTTACTCTTTAAGGGGGAGAAAATGAACTTAGCACTACACACAATTATCTATTCATCAGCAGCAGTTATCATGTCTTTAAGCGTAGCATTAATTCGCTAACCTAATGAAACTATCTGTTCTTATTAAGCCAATATTGGCTTTGTCAGCTACTTTTATAGCAAGTACAACATTGGCATCAGCTTACACAAGTTATTCGCCAATCGTTAATTCTAAGTATTTAAGTATTATTATCACAGTGGCCATACTCTTAGGTGTTGTTGCAATGTATCAAAAAAAACAGCACTAAAATTTTTTTTAAAATTACTACTAAAGAGTGGCCTTTCTACTCGCTAAAATTGCAAACTAAGGCGACCCTATGGCTGAAAGACAACTTGTTTTTCATCTACATCTAATGCGGCACTTACTTTTATTGCGCTTGACGTCATTTATTTACTCCTACCGCCGATTTTAAATTGGACATTTTTTGATTTAACTGCAGATAATCAATCTTGTGGCCGAGAAGGCACATACTGGTCCTTTATTGATGTCAATCTCAAGATGTTTATTTATGGACTCTACCCACAAGAAGGGTTATGGCGCATCAATACTATGTTTGACCTTATTGCAGCACTTGTTGTATTTGGATCGCTAATTAATAAGTCACAATATAGAGCGCATTACATTATCGGATATTTTTAATAAAGCCTGTTGCCGCCTTTGTTTTGTTATATGGAGGACTAAGATTAAAGATCATTGAAACGGACAAATTAGGCGGACTGAGGTTGACTGTTGTAGATGTTACTGAGCTAACAGATAATGTTAAAAAAATCAGACAAGTGCGTTCAGAAGTATCTATGGTATTTCAGCATTTCAACTTATTTCCACATCTAAAGTATTATTAATAATTTAATCCTAGCGCCAATTTTGATGCATAACGAAAATAAGCAAGAAGCAAAGGAAAAAGCTTTAAAACTACCTAATCATGTAGGCATCAAGGACCAAGAGTAAAAGTGCCAAAATCAGCTTCCTGGTGGCCATCAGAAACGTGTTTCTATTGCTAAGGCGCTATGAACTTCGCCTAAGATCATGTTGTTAGATGAGCCTACGTCAACGCTTGATCCAGAGATGATTTCATAGGTGCTAGATGTTACAGTTGAATTATCCAAAAAAGATATCACAATGATTTGTGTAACCCGTGAGATGGGTTTTGCTAAAAAAAGTAGCTAATCGCATCATCTTTATGGGCGAAGACCAAGCAATTAAAGAGAGCACACACCAGATAAATAACCTCTTTACAAATCCAGAGTCAGAGTATTTACAGCTATTTTTAGATTAAATCCTCACTCAATAAACCCTGTATTTGCGTTCAAAGTTATTATTTTGGGCTTGGTCAGTCGTTTGCCGATCATTCAGTATGTTGGCTCACGCCGTTTTTTGTTAAACTTAACTTAACTTGTTCAAT
>DTUI01000035.1 GCA_012964205.1 Candidatus Thioglobus sp. | reverse complement strand
TGAGCGACAATACCCCTCCAATTCTAGAGAATAATTCAAAAAACAAACTTAGCATCAAACCTAAAAAAACTTTTTTTCCAAGTGAAGCATCCCTTAAAGATCCAAAAATAAACAACATGGAAAATACAATCATTGCAACTAAGGTGAATGGTTTAACAATACGCTTATAAAACTCCACCTCAAATGCACCGGAAGCAAGACTATTCTCCGATAAAAAACGAATCTTCTTAAACAAGTGCCAAGTAGAAAGCTCATATGGCTCTTTGCGCAAACTAGCAATAAATTCTTGATTAAACGATACTTGTGTTTGATATTGCTCAAATTGGTCAAGATCAATATTATAAAATTTCTCTTGATTTCTGCTAATTTGATAATCATTTGTTTTCTCTAACTTAAGACTTTCACCATCAAATACAGCATTATCTGCATGGGTAACCGACTCTAGAGTATTGGAATTTTTAAGCTTAATTAAGGTTACATCACCAAATAGCTGGCCGTCAAAGTTCTTATTGACATGAATAATGGCGTTATTATCTTTAATCCAAAACCCTTGTTGATTTTTGGCCTGAATATTGTGCCCTAATGCTTTAGCACGAGAATTCTCAGCATACTGTGTTGCCATTGGTGCAATCAATTCTCCTACTAAAATAACAATAGTAATAAATACCAATGCCACTTTGACAACAGTCGCCGTTATTTGCATGATAGAGATACCCGACCCTCTAACAACAATTAGTTGTGAAGTAGAGGCCAAATGCCCCATTGCCAGTAAAGATCCTAATAAAATAATAACCGATGAATGCGCATACATCACTGAAGGTATGTCCAATACTACGTAAATTATTGCCTCAATCACTGTGTAATTGGCTTGGCCAATAGTATTCACTTCATTAATAAATTGAAAAAATGTATACACACCCAACCACACAAGCATGACACCTAATGTGTAAAAAGCCATGGTTTTAACAATGTAGCGGTCTAAAATTTTCATTAAAATACAGTCTATAAACTCAATTTATTTAATACAACACTATTATGACAAATATTCACAGCGATAGAATCCTTATTCTTGATTTTGGCTCTCAATACACTCAACTGATTGCGCGTCGCGTACGTGAAATTGGCGTGTACTGTGAATTGTTTCCTTATGATGTAGATGTGGCCTTTATTAAGAATTTCAATCCTAAAGGTATTATTCTATCAGGTGGTCCGGATACAGTAACGACCGATGATTCAGCTAGAGCGCCGCAAATCGTATTTGATTTAGGCGTACCAATACTGGGTATTTGTTACGGTATGCAAACCATGGCAATGCAGCTGGGTGGAAAAGCTAGCTCCGCTGATAAGCACGAATATGGTTTCGCTCAAATTAAATGTGAAGATGACGGCTGTGCACTATTTACCGATCTACGTGACGATACTCATGATGCGGGCAATGCGCTACTTGATGTATGGATGAGTCACGGCATTGAAGTGAATGAACTTCCGGCTGACTTTAAACTAATCGCTTCAACTGATAATTGTGCCATTGCTGGTTTTGCTAACAGTAAAAAACACTATTATGGATTGCAATTCCATCCAGAAGTAACGCACACTAAACAAGGCGCACATATTCTTGAGCGCTTTGTCAGTGGCATTTGTAATTGTGAGAAAAACTGGACAACAGACAATATTATCACCGACCTAGTACAAAGCCTAAAAGATCAGATTGGTGATAACAATGTTTTGCTAGGTCTTTCTGGTGGTGTCGACTCTTCTGTGGTTGCGGTGTTATTGCATCAAGCAATTGGCGATCAGCTCACTTGTGTGTTTGTAGATAACGGCCTCTTACGCCTTAATGAAGGCGATGAGGTAATGAAAACCTTTGCTGACAACATGGGTGTCAAGGTTATTCGTGCCAATGCGCAGAAAAAATTCTACGATGGCCTGGCTAATGAAGACGATCCTGAAAAGAAGCGTAAGATTATTGGCCGTGCATTCATTGAAGTGTTTGAGGAAGAAGCAAAACACCTGGATGATATTAAGTTTTTAGCCCAGGGCACAATTTACCCAGACGTGATCGAATCAGCAGGTGCGGCGTCTGGCAAAGCAAAAGTGATTAAATCACACCATAATGTTGGCGGTCTACCAGAAGACCTTAAGTTTGAATTAGTGGAGCCACTTAAAGAACTCTTTAAAGATGAGGTGCGTACCATTGGTGTGAAGCTTGGCATTCCGGCACATATGCTTTATCGTCATCCATTCCCAGGCCCAGGCCTTGGTGTGCGTATTCTTGGCCAGGTTAAAGAAGAATACGCCAATATTTTGCGCGATGCAGATGCAATCTTTATGGAAGAACTCTACAACCATGATTTATACGATAAGGTGGATCAAGCCTTTACCGTATTCTTACCGGTTAAGTCAGTTGGTGTTACTGGTGATGAGCGCCGTTATGATTATGTTGTAGCTTTACGAGCTGTTGAAACCATTGACTTTATGACAGCACGCTGGGCGCGCCTACCGTACGATTTCTTAGACTTTGTTTCTAATCGAATTATGAATGAAATCACGCGTGTATCGCGCGTGGTTTACGATATATCAGGAAAGCCACCAGCCACCATTGAATGGGAATAAATCTGGAGGAAGGCAAGACCTTTCTCCAAGATGAAAAATGGATGGCACTTGCCATTGAGCAGGCACTACTTGCTCAAGCAA
>DTUI01000034.1 GCA_012964205.1 Candidatus Thioglobus sp. | reverse complement strand
TCCCTTCAGGCTCAACAGATTGTAATAAAGGGTGATGTGGAAGTCTTTGTTTTAATGCAGGCAGATAAATGAAATCATAATCCTGATCACTTACAATTGGCTCGCCTGACCGATAAGTCAGATTGGCAGTTTGACAAAAACTTGCTAAATCGTCATCTGATAAATCATCCAACAAAATTTCTTGCTGGATGATTTGATTAATAATTGATGAGGGTAATGCCATTTAGGCTATTAGAACTGTTTGGCAATATTTCCTAAGAACTCATGACTAAAGTCAGCAGTCTCTTTTTCGTTCTCTTCAGAGATGTCATTAAAATATACCTCGGTTGTATTGCTATTCACTTCTCTCACTAGTATTTGGATAGAATGTTTAATCGCACTGTCACCAAAAATTCTTGAGAAAATGCCCCGATCTTGTGTTCTAACGACTTTAATATAAAAACTACCTTCTTTAATATCGGTATCCTCAATATCTACGTCAAGCTGATCTAATGCCCAACCCATATTACTCCAAGTATCATACTGATTCATTTTAAATATTAATTTTGCATAACCACCAACACCTTGCGCTAGACTCACTGCAATTTTTTCTTGCTCTTTAGCTTTAACAATCTGATCTCTTGCTTTGGCCTCATCCCCACCTAAAAAGACCATAAATTCATATAACATCGTAGTTTCTAAACCCTGATCTTTAGGACGTGCTTGCCAAATGGTATTCTCATCCTTTGAACCAGAATTAGTTACCACCTCTTCCATCGAGCTTAATGATAAATATAGGGCTGTTTTTTTGCCATTGTTCATTGGCTCAAGGCGCACTCGATACTTATCAACTGTAGGAAGAACATAAGCGCCAAGTTTAGAGCTAATAAAACTACGAATCATGCCTAAACTTTCATCTGGAATCTCAGCGTGATTTTCTAAAAAGTCAGTTTCTATCAAGCCAATTTTTTTATTAATTTTCTTAATAGAAAAACCACGAGATTTCAAGAAACTTTTTGATAAATCCCATACGACATCTGGCTTTTTATCAACAACTAACCAGCGACGTTTACCTGATTTTTTAACTTTAATATTTGATGGTATTTTTAAAATATTAGCTGACTCTTCTTCCTCTTGAGTGGCAGCTTTCTTTTTATTAAAACTAATTGTATCTTCTTGAACATTGTCAACATATTCACTTAACTTAAATGCTTTTTGTGAGCTAGGTGTTGTAAGGTCTGGCGGAATATCTAATGAAGAAACGGTCTTATCTGAATAATAATTAATCTTCTTGTCAATAAAAGCTTCTCTTTGTTCTTCTTCTTCAGTTTTATCATTTCCACCAAGCGACACACAGCCACTCAAAAATAATACGAGAAAAACACCTGATAATTTAACCAACATTTTATATAACCCCCAATGATAATAGATCCTGCTCTAATACTACTTGAGCCTCTTGTGATAATTTGGTGAGTGGTAAACGAATACCCCCTTCACATTTTTTCATTTTAAACAACGCCCATTTAACTGGAATTGGATTCGACTCAATAAATAGGTGCTGGTGCAAACCAATTAATGTTGAATTAATAGTTTCTGCTGAATTCTGATCGCCATTCATAGCAGCATTATAAGCATCTGAAACTGCTTTAGGAGCAACATTTGCACTCACAGAAATACCGCCATGACCACCCATTAAAATAAACTCAATGGCTGTGGCATCATCACCACTATAAAGCAAGAAATCATTAGGGCATTGATCTATCAGCGCCCTAGCCACCGCTAAATCACCTGTCGCATCCTTAATGCCAATGATATTATCAATAGAAGAAAGGCGCACTGCAGTTTCCACTGATAAATCTACTGCCGTTCTGCCTGGCACATTGTACAAAATTTGGTCAATATCGACTGCTTTAGCAATGGCTTTATAATGCTGATATAAGCCTTCTTGAGTTGGCTTGTTGTAATATGGCGTAACCAATAAACAAGCATCAGCACCAATCTCTTTTGCAGCTTTAGTCAGTGTAATTGCTTCTGTTGTTGAATTGGCTCCTGTACCTGCAATAATTGAGATTCGGCCTTTAGAAAATTCTACCGTTTTCCTCATGACTTCAACATGCTCAGTGTGGTTAAGCGTTGCCGACTCACCTGTTGTCCCCATAGAAACAATAGCATGAGTGCCAGCATTAATATGAAATTCAACTAAAGCTTCGAGCGCACCAAAATCTACCGATCCGTCTTCAAGCATCGGGGTAATTAAGGCGACCATAGAGCCAGTTAAAGGGTGATTAATACGCATCAAATTAAATATTACTAATAATTACCAAGATTATATACGAAACCTATTTTTTAGGCGTAAAAAACTGCTAAAAACAAAGCAAGATCAGAGTTTGATTGAGTTTAATTTAATTTAAAAATCGTAGCTTTTTTTTATTACTTAAAGAGCATCTTGATTTATTTCGCCAGTGCGAATACGGATTACTTTTTCTAAATTATTAACAAAAATCTTGCCATCACCTACTTTGCCAGAATTGGCAACATTGGTAATCACCTCAATCACACCATCGAGCTTCGATGCTGAAATTGCAATTTCTAATTTAACTTTAGGCAAAAAAGCAACTTGATACTCTGAGCCACGATACATTTCTGTGTGGCCTTTTTGACGACCAAAGCCTTTAACTTCAGTGACGGTAATGCCGGTGACACCGGCATCTGATAAAGCTTCTCTCACAT
>DTUI01000033.1:16386-45186 GCA_012964205.1 Candidatus Thioglobus sp. | reverse complement strand
TGATTGGTAGGGTTATTCTGCTTATTTTTATTGCGATTTTTATTGCGATTTCTATTGCGATTTTTATTATTAGCGTTCGCTTTTTTCTTGTTGGTTTTCTTTTTCTTGGAAAACAAAGCTGCTTTGATACGAGCAAATAACGATAATTTAGGTTTAACCGCTTCTGGCACTCGTGTTTGTGGACGATTCATGCTGATGGCTGGTATTTCAGAATCATCTGCTAGGCCATTTTCAGCTAGTGTATGTTGAGGTTTAGAAATACCCTGATAGCTCTTATGCTGCGATTTTTTATCACCTTTTTGTTTATTGATAGTAAAGTTAGGGAATTGCATGTACGGATTAGGTAGAAGTGTTATCTTAATACCGTGTTTAAGCTCAAGCCTTATTACATCTTGTCGCTTTTCATTAAGGATATAGGTGATCACATCAACACTTGATTGAATGGTAATCTTTGAGGTTTGACTAGTAGCGTTACAGCCATCTTCAAGTTGTCTGAGAATATTTAGTGCTAACGTTGGCACTGTTGGTGTTGTACCTCTACCATGACAAGCTGAACAAGGTTTTTCTACTGATTCTGTCACCGAGCTCATTAGTCGTTGTCTTGACATTTCCAATAAGCCAAACTTGGAAATGTTGCCAATTTGAATGCGCGCTCGATCTGTTTGGGTAGCTGACTCCATTGCTTTTTCAATGGCTTGTCGATGCTCTTCGCTTGCCATGTCGATAAAATCAATAACTACTAGGCCTCCAATATCACGAAGTTGTAACTGTAAAGCGATTTCTTTTGCAGCCTCTAGGTTAGTATTGTAAGCAGTCTCCTCAATATCATGGCCTTTAGTTGCGCGCGCTGAGTTGATATCTACAGCTGTTAGCGCTTCTGTTGGGTCAAATACAACGGTAGCGCCAGTGCGTAAGGTTACTTCACGATTGAAAACACTTTGTACTTGGTTTTCAACACCCATGTGATTAAATAATGAATGCTCAGATACGTCGAAAAATTTAATACGGTCTAAGTATTGCGGCAATACAAAACTGACAAATTCTTTAGCATTTTGAAAGGCTTCTAGCTCATCAATAATAACACTGTCAGTATCAGAGCGCAGGTAGTCACGTAATGTGCGAATAATAATGTCACTTTCTTGATAAATTAAGAAAGGTGCTGTTCGCTTTTCTGCTGCAATATTAATTGATGCCCATAAGTCAGATAGGTAGTCAACCTCCCATTGAAGCTCTTCTAGGCTCTTGCCACTACCAGCAGTACGAATGATTAATCCTGAGTTTTTCGGCATAATTATTTCGCCGATAATTTCTTTTAAAGATTGTCTGTCAGTAGAAGTTATTTGACGTGAAATACCATGGCTTTTAGGGTTGTTTGGCGTTAGGATCATGTATGCGCCAGCTAAGTTGATGTAAGTGCTTAATGCAGCACCCTTGTTGCCACGCTCTTCTTTTTCAACTTGTACAATAATCTCTTGACCTTCCTTTAAAACATCAGAGATGGTTAGTTTTGATCCTTTTGGTGTAGCACCATTGTAGAGTGATTCGGCAACTTCCTTAAAGGGAAGAAAGCCTTGTCTTTCGTTGCCGTAATCGACAAATGCAGCTTCTAATGATTGTTCAACGCGAGATATTCTGCCGCGATAAATGTTGCCTTTAGTCTTTTTATTAAGACTGGTCTCAATATTAAGACCAGTAAGTTTTTTGTTTTTGACAATACCTACTCTGATTTCTTCTTTGTGAGTTGCATTGATTAAGATATGATTCATGGTTAAGTCCTTTTTGTGGCGGACTTATGTGTGCACATAGGTAATCAACACTCATGTGCTGATTTGATATTAAAGTGTGATTTATATTCATAAAAATGATAAAAAACCTTTCTTTATAAGGGTTAAAAACCCCTTTTCAGATCTCATTGCTCTGTCGCAAAAGATCGTGAATTATTTTATTATGTGGCAACAATAAGCCCAATATATTATTTAACATTCGTGGTTTTTTTCTTAGCACGAATGTTGTGTATAAATTCTTTTAGCTGATAAAAATAAATATCATGCTTCTTTATTATAACACATAATTTGGTTCAAAAATATTGAAAAACTTGCTTAATATCAATCTTATTGATTTAAAGTTCTGCCACCATCGACGGCAATAATTTGCCCAGTGATGTAATTTGATTGTGCCAAAAATAAAACCGTATTAGCAATATCGTCAGCAGAACCTTGTTTGTTTAGGGCAATCTTGTCTAGCATTGATTGTTTTTGATTTTGATTTAATTCGGCATCATTTTCTGGCCATAAAATAGATCCGGGCGATACACCATTAACACGAATATTTGGAGCAAGCTCCTTGGCTAAAGTTTTGGTCATCATTGCTATAGCTGCTTTAGAAATGTTGTATATAGTGTGATGGCGTAGTGGTCTATCCCCATGAATGTCAACAATATTAACAATGCAGCCTTGCGAAGAAGTGAGCTGATCAGCAAGGGCTGTGGATAAGAAAAGTGGCCCCATTAAATTGGTGTTCATGATTTTCTGATAATCTGAAGTGTTGATGTTAGCTATCGGTGTTGGGTAAAAAACTGATGCATTGTTAACCAGTACATCAAGTTGGTCGATAGATTGGCATAACTGATCAATGTCTTTAGTCTGTGAAATATCTGCCTGAGTAATTATGGCAGAATCAGCTCTAGTGAGATTAAATTCATCTGCTAAAGTTTGCGCAGCAATATTTGAGGCGTTGTAGTGAATAATAAGATTAAAACCGGCCTGATGCAATGTGCGACAAATTTGTTGACCGATGCGATGTGCACCGCCTGTGACTAATGCTGTTTTCATATAAAATATCGACGTAATGAATCTTGACGAAGTAATTAAAAACTCTATTATACAAAATCAAGCGCCAATAGGTTTTGATGAATTTATGCAATTGGCCTTGTATTATCCAAAATTGGGCTATTATCGCTCAGGTTCGGAAAAATTTGGCGAGAAGGGTGATTTTGTTACTGCCCCTGAAACTTCGGATTTATTTGGATTTTGTTTGGCTAAGCAGTGTGCCCAGGTATTAAAAAAAACTGATGATATTTTAGAGTTTGGAGCCGGTAGTGGCGTGCTTGCTGCTCAAATTTTATTTGAACTGGGTCGTTTAGACTGCCTGCCAAAACATTACTACATTCTAGAATTAAGTGCTGAATTACGACACAGGCAAAAGCAAACTATCGCCAAGGCGCTACCAGAGTTATTGGAGCGCGTTATTTGGCTTGATCAGCTACCGCAAGCATTTAATGGTGTAGTTATTGCCAATGAGGTGTTGGATGCAATGCCAGCTAAGCGAATTATTCAAAAAGATAAGATATTTTATGAGCTGGGTGTTGGCATCGACCAAGATACATTTAATTGGCAAGTTAAAGATCAAATAATCCAAAAGGATACTTTTAAATTTCCACCATTAATGAGTGAAGGCTATACTACTGAAATCAATCAGCAAGCTATAGCCTGGATTGATTCATTGTATGGTGCATTGGATAACGCTCTAATTTTATTGATTGATTATGGCATGCATAGGGATGAATATTTTCATCCGCAGCGTATTGATGGCACATTGCGTTGCTATCATCAACACAAGTCAAGTGAAGATCCTTTTGTTAATATTGGCGAGCAAGATATTACAACATCTGTTAATTTTTCTGACATTGCAGATCAGGCAAGGCTTTCAGGTTTTAAGGTTTCTGGTTACGCCACCCAGGCGTTATTTTTAATTTCTTTAGGAATTGATGAATATTTACTAAACGAAACTGATGAGAATAAGCGTATTAGCCTAGCTCAGCAAGTAAAGCAATTGGTGCTGCCTAGTGCTATGGGTGAGAGTTTTAAGGTGCTTGCTTTGAGTAAAGATAGACATGTAAAATTAATTGGATTTAAAGAGCAAGACTTAAGTTATAAGTTGTAAACTTATCATTATGGATTTCATTCAAACAATCGTATTATCCTTGGTTCAGGGACTAAGTGAATTTTTACCAATTTCATCATCTGCGCACTTGATTTTAGTGCCTAAATTAACCGATTGGCCAGACCAAGGCTTGGCTTTTGATGTTGTTGTTCATATGGGTACTTTGAGTGCAATCGTGTTTTATTATCGAGCTATTCTTAAAATTCTGATTCATGATTTTTTCTATTCAGTGATAAAGGTTCAGACTATTGGGCAATCATCATTAGCTTGGGGGGTTTTGCTGGGTACGATTCCAGTAGGGCTGGCAGGATTGTTATTTAAAGATTTTATTGAGGTTAATCTTCGCTCAACTGAAATTATTGCCTATGCAACGTTGGTTTTTGGAGTGTTACTGGGTTTTTCTAGTTGGGTAAATACTAGGGGTAACTATACAAGAGAATCTTTAAATTGGATCGATGTTAGCTTTATTGGAATGATGCAATCCTTGGCGCTTATCCCAGGCACATCAAGATCTGGTATTACCATTACCGCAGGATTGTTAATTGGATTGAGTAGGAAGATGTCAATCCAGTTTGCTTTTTTATTGTCAATTCCAGTGATCACACTATCAGCATTGTTAATGATGTTGGATTTATATCAACAGCCGCAATTAGTTGATTGGTCAATGCTGATCTTGGGATTTGTTTTGGCAGCAGTTAGCGCTTATTTGACTGTTGTTTTCTTTATTAAGCTATTAGATACAATTGGATTAATGCCATTTGTGATTTATAGAATTATTCTTGGAGTATTGTTATTAGCATTGTAGCCCCACAACCTATTTACAGAAAAGATTATCAGCCGAGTGCATATCTTATTCATACGACAGAGCTAAGTTTTGATTTGCACGAAAATGAGGTGATTGTTAATTCAAAAATTCATTTTTATAAAAACCCAAAATGCCAGTTGAATGATGACAGTCTTGCATTAAATGGCGTTGAACTTGAGCTGATCTCAATTTTGTTAGATGGTGATAAACCTGATTATGAATTAACCGATGAAGAATTGCAGTTACACAATCTACCAGATGAATTTATTTTGGAGATTGTTAATCGTATCCATCCAGAGGCTAACACTAGTTTAAATGGCTTATATCAGTCAAGTGGTAATTTTTGTACACAGTGTGAAGCGCATGGATTTAGGCAAATTACTTATTATTTAGACAGGCCTGATGTGCTTAGTGTCTTTACGACACACATAACGGCTGACAAAGATAAATATCCCGTATTGCTTAGTAATGGTAATTTGATTGATGATTCAGGATCAAGCGTTACTTGGCATGATCCGACACCTAAACCGTGTTATTTATTTGCCTTGGTTGCTGGTGATTTTGCAGTTTTGGAGGATAACTATATAACTCTCTCTGGTAGGGATGTGGCACTTAAGATTTATGTTGAGCATCATAATATTGATAAAACTCAATTTGCCATGACCTCGCTCAAACGATCTTTTGCCTGGGATGAGTCGCGCTTTAATCTTGAATATGATTTAGATATTTATATGATTGTTGCGGTAGATGATTTCAATATGGGTGCTATGGAAAACAAAGGCTTGAATGTGTTCAATTCAACCTTTGTATTAGCAGATCCTAAAACTGCAACCGATAAAGACTTTATTAATGTTGAGGCGGTTATCGGGCATGAGTATTTTCATAATTGGACTGGTAATCGAGTTACTTGTAAAGACTGGTTTCAATTGAGTTTAAAAGAAGGATTGACGGTTTTTAGAGATCAAGAATTCACCTCAGATTTACATGCTCGATCTATTAAGCGTATTGAAGATGTTAATGCATTACGAACTTTTCAATTTGCAGAAGATGCTGGCCCTATGGCACATCCTGTGCGTCCAGAAAGCTACATAGAAATGAATAATTTTTACACGCTAACAGTTTATGAAAAAGGTGCAGAAGTCATTCGTATGATTCATAGCTTTTTGGGTGAGAAAGGTTTTCAACAAGGCATGAAGCTGTACTTTGAGCGCCATGATGGCGATGCGGTCACAATTGATGATTTTATTGCTAGTATGAGTGATGCTAATGATTTTGATTTTAAGCCGTTCATGACTTGGTACACACAGTCAGGTACACCAAAAATAAGCATTCAGTCGAGCTATGATAAACAAGAGCAGCGCTTAAATGTTGAAGTTAAGCAGCTTGGTGATCAGACTTATTTACTACCACTTAAGTATGCATTGTTAAATGATCAGGGGGATATTTTTAAAGAAGGTATGCTTCACATTGATCAGCAACAGCAAACTTTCTCTTTTGACAGTATCGAGAGTAAGCCTATCACCTCTTGGTTGCGCGATTTTTCAGCGCCAGTTAATTTGACTACTGATTTAAGTTTTGAGCAAAAAATATTTTTAGTGGGTCATGAACAGGATGCTTTTTCAGTTTGGGATAATGCGCAACAGATATGGTTGTCTTTAATCTTGACACCTGAAAAAGTTAATCAGTCATTATTTTTTGATGCTATTGAAAAAGTCATTAAGACAACCCAAGACAAGTCATTAATTAGTGAAATTTTAACCCTGCCTTCTGAGCGTCTTTTGCATCAGAAAGTAGACGTGATTGATGTGTTTGATATTCATCAAAAACGTGAATCTGTTATTAACAAAATATTAATTAGATTTGAATCGTTATTATTGCAGACTTACCAATCATTAGTTGATGATAAGGCTTATGAATTAACACCTGAAGCTGTTGGTGAGCGATCTTTAAAAAATATTTGTCTATTTTACTTAAGCAAGGGCGAGTATCTGTATCTGGCTAATGAACAGTTTAGTCAGGCTAACTGTATGACTGATCAAATTGCTGCGTTTAGTCTATTAGTTGCTAGTGATAATCAATATCGTGAAAAGGCTAAATCAGATTTTTATCAAACTTTTAAGAACGACGCACAAGTAATGGATAAGTTTTTTGCTGTTCAATCGTCCTCATTGGTGGGTGATGTAAAGAGTGTTAAGTTGCTAATGCAACATGAACTATTCTCTTTTAACACGCCAAATAGACTAAGAAGTGTGGTGGGTAGTTTTGCACAAAATTATATTAATTTTCACAATCAAGCGGGTTATGAATTTTTTACCGATATTATCTTAAAGCTAAATAAAACCAATCCACAGATAGGTGCGAGACTGGTGTCAGTTTATAACCACTGGAAGCGCTTTACACCTGAGTTAAAAGCACTTCAACAACAACAACTTGAAAAAATCATTAGAAGTGATGATTTATCCAATGATATTTTTGAGATTGTGCAGGCAGCTTTAAAGTAATGCCGGCACTTGCACAACTAACTGAAATTTTATTACGTCAGCAATTGACCATTGCTACTGCAGAATCTTGCACAGGTGGTGGCTTGTCGTCACTACTCACTAGTCAAAGTGGGTCTTCAGCTTATTTTGATCGAGGTTTTGTTACTTACAGTAATCAATCAAAAATAGACATGCTGGATGTATCTGAGCAAGTGTTGCAAAAGTTTGGTGTAGTTAGTGAGCAGGTGGCTATGCAAATGGCGAATGGTGTTATCACTCACGCTAAAACAGATGTCTCGGTATCTATTACCGGCATTGCCGGACCTACTGGTGGTAGCAATGAAAAGCCAGTCGGTATGGTGTGTTTTGGATTTTGCACTATGGGAAGGTGCTTTGCCCATACACAGCAATTTTCAGGCGATCGACAACAAATAATAAATGCTAGTATTGAATTTGCATTAACAACATTAATCAATGAACTCACACGTTAAATTTTCAGTCGCACCAATGATGGATTGGACAGATCGGCACTGTCGATATTTTTATCGTCTAATGTCTAAGGATGCACAATTATGGACAGAGATGGTTACCGCCAAGGCAATCATTCATGGTGATAAAAATAGATTGCTTGATTATGATGCGCAAGAGCATCCATTGGTTTTACAATTGGGCGGCAGCGATCCCAAGGAGATGGCTATAGCTGCCAAAGTTGGTCAAGACTGGGGATATGATGAAATCAATATTAATGTAGGTTGTCCCTCAGATAGGGTGCAGTCTGGTAGTTTTGGTGCGTGTTTAATGCAAACGCCAGATACGGTGGCTCAATGTATTGAATCAATGGGTGAAGTTGTTGATATTCCACTAAGTGTTAAGTCTCGTATTGGTGTGGATGATATGGAGAATTATGAAGAGCTGACTAATTTTATTAATATTGTTAGCAAGGCTGGTTGTCAAAATTTTGTTGTACATGCAAGAAAAGCCTGGCTAAAAGGTCTAAGTCCCAAGGAAAATAGAACAGTTCCACCACTTAATTATGATTGGGTGTATCAGCTTAAACGAGATTTTTCAGAATTAACCATTGGCATTAATGGCGGCATTATGTCACTTGCTGAGGTGAGTGATCATTTAGAATTTGTTGATAATGCCATGCTTGGTCGAGCGGCTTACCATCAGCCATATTTACTAGCTGGCGTTGATCAAACACTTTATCAAAAAAAACACTCAGTTATTACTAGAGAAGAAGTGTTGTTGGATTTCATTGAATACATGAAGATTCAGCAAGCTAACTCAGTGCCTATTAGATCAATGACCAGGCATATTCTTGGCTTATACCATGCACAACCAAATGCTAAGAAATTTAAGCGCTTGTTAAGCGGTAAAGTGGTAGAAATAGGGCATCTATATGAATGGCTAGAACGAGGGATTGATCATGTCGAATAGTGATATATTCGCCAGTATTGATATAGGTTCTAGCAAAATTGTTATGTTGATTGCTAATTTTGAAGAGGAAAAATATCATGCTATTGGAAGCCTTAGTAGGGCGTCTCAAGGCGTGCAAGATGGCAAAATTGTTAATCTTGAAAGTGTTGCTAAAATCATTAAAGAAATGCTTCAAGAAGCTAAGAAAAAATACAACCAAGGCATTAGGTTTGTTAATATTAATATCTCTGATTTACATTTAATCACTAGTAATCAAAACCGACAAATCAGTTTTAATGGAAAGTCTAAAGTTATTACTAAGGCAGATGTAATACAGGCAATTCAAAACTCAACTGCAGGTGCCGTGGCAGCCAATAAAACTAAGCTTTCAGCCATTGTTAATAATTTTACAGTTGACGATAAAATGGTTGATTACCCTATTGGAATGAAAGCTGAAGTATTGGGTGTTGAGGTTCATTTATCCACTGTCTCAAACCAATCCTTAAACAATATTAAGCATTGTTTAGATGTATGTGATATTGGCACTGATAATATTGTGCTAGATTCTATTGCTAGTGGTGCTGTTTGCGTTTCTCAAGAAGATAAAGATGCAGGTGTGTGCTTGCTAGATATAGGCGCATCGGTGAGTAAAATTTCAGTCTTTTCAAAAGGAGGGGTTGCTTTTAGCCAAGTATTTAAAATAGGTGGAAATACGGTTACTGATAATATTTCACAAGCGTTTAACACCTCATTTGAAGAGGCTGAAAGGTTAAAGTTGGACTATGGAATGGTACAGCCTGACTCCACTCTTAAAGATGGATTAATTGAATTTGACCAAATAGATTCTAAAGAGTCGCATTACTTGTCTCGTCATGAGTTGATTAAAGTGATAGAAGACGTCTATCAAGAAATTACCAGTCTCATTAAAAAAAGTTTAAAAAATGAAAAGCTAGATAGGGCATTGAAATCTGGATTTTTGATTATTGGTGGCGCCTCAAAGATTGAAAATTGTGAGAGCTTTCTATTGAAGCAATTTAAAACACGCACAAAGATAGCTAAGCTTAATAGAGATCTGGTTAGTGGTAATGAATCATTGTTAAACGATATAAATTATTATTCGGCATTTGGATTATTAACATTCAATGGTGTTGAGTTTTATTTGGAAGAAGTAGAGCCGGTAAAAGATGGAAAATGGGATGGCTTTAAAAAGATATTCGATTTATAATAGAAAAATGATTAAACAAAGAACCATTAAAAAAACAGTTAAAGCAAGAGGTATCGGCATTCACAGTGGTGGCGTCGTTAATATGACGCTCATTCCTGCTGAAGTTGATCATGGCGTCGTCTTTAGGCGTATGGATGTGGGCGGTAAATTAGTGCGTGCACATAATGCTTTTGTTAATGAGGTTGTATTATCTACTGGGCTAGAAAATCAAGGTGTTAAAGTTTCTACGGTTGAGCATTTAATGAGTGCATTTTCGGCATTGGGTATTGATAATGTCTTGGTAGAGTTAGACTCCTTTGAGGTGCCTATTATGGATGGATCATCTGCACCCTTTATTTTTTTGGTGCAGTCTGCCGGCATTGAAGAGCAAAATGCTCACAAAAGATTTTTTGTTATTAATGAAACTATCCGCGTAGAAAATGGAGATTCATGGGCTCAAGTTTCTAAATTTGAAGGTTTTAAGGTTTCTTTGGAAATTGATTTTGATCACAAAAAGGTGAAAGAAAGTGGTCAGCAACTAACCATTGACTTTACAAAGCAATCCTATCTAAAAGAAATTTCACGGGCAAGAACCTTTGGCTACATGAAAGATGTAGAAATGATGCAAAGACAAAATTTGGCGCTTGGTGCTAGTATGGATAACGCCATTGCTTTGAGTGATGATGATGTCTTGAATGAAGATGGCATGCGCTATCAAAATGAATTTGTTAAGCATAAAATTCTAGATATTGTTGGCGATCTATACTTACTTGGCTCTAATTTAATCGGGCATTATGAAGGTTACAAAACTGGCCATTTGCTTAATGATCAGCTTTTGTCAGCAATTTTAGAGCGACCAGATACTTGGTCAATAGAAACGTTTGAAGAGGATGATTCCCCAATTAAATTTTATTCAGAAGATTGGCAAAATTCCTTGTAATACACAGCATATCCTAGCACTTCATTTGGTATAATCGACAAGTTTTTTATACCCTGTTAAAATAATGAAGTTAAACGGTGCACAAATATTAGTTGATTGCTTGAAAAGCGAAGGCGTAAAGCACATCTTCGGCTATCCAGGTGGTGCAGTTTTACACATTTACGATGCACTGAATGCTTGTACAGTAATCGACCATATTTTAGTTCGACATGAGCAAGGTGCTGTGCATGCTGCAGACGGCTACGCACGTGTTAGTGGAAAGTGTGGCGTATCTTTAGTAACCTCAGGGCCAGGTTTGACAAATGCTGTTACAGGCATTGCAACCGCATATTCAGACTCTATTCCAATGGTGGTTATTTCTGGTCAGGTACCTTCTGCCGTTATTGGTAGTGATGCTTTTCAAGAGGTGGATGCAGTGGGTATTACTCGTTCGTGTGTTAAGCACAACTTTTTAGTTAAAAGTGCTGATGACATAGCAGAAGCAGTTAAAAAAGCATTTTATATCGCAACAACAGGTCGTCCAGGCCCGGTATTGATTGACATCACTAAAGACGCAACCATTGCTGAAGTTGAATATGAGGGTTATCCGGAAACAATCGAAATGCGTTCGTACCAACCTGAAGTTAAGGTTAGTGCAGAACAAGTTGCTAAAGCAATTGCAATTATTGAAACAGCAAAGAAGCCAATTATTTATTCGGGTGGCGGTAGTGTTATTGGCAATGCTAGTCAAGCATTAATAACACTTACTCGTAACACAGGCTTTCCAATTACACAAACTCTAATGGGTTTGGGCGCATATCCTGCAACAGACAAGCAGTCGCTAGGAATGCTGGGCATGCACGGAACTTACGAATCCAACAACGCAATGCATGATTCAGATTGTATTATTGCTGTGGGCGCAAGATTTGATGACCGCATTACTGGAAATTTAGAGAAATTTTGTCCATACGCGAAAATCATTCATATTGACATTGATCCATCATCTGTTGGTAAGGTGGTGGGTGTTGATGTCTCAATTATTGGACAAGTCAATGAGGTGTTAAATGCACTTATTCGAGGCCTAGAGACTAAAAAATTACCAAACATAGATGCATGGTGGAAACAAATTAATGACTGGCGTCTAGTAGATTCAATGGCGTACAAAACTAAGCAGGGTGTCATTAAGCCCCAAACTGTTATTGAAACTCTGTATGAAGTAACAAATGGTGATGCAATTGTTACCAGTGATGTGGGTCAACACCAAATGTGGGCAGCGCAATACTACCCATTTGATAAGCCACGTCGTTGGATAAATTCTGGTGGACTGGGCACTATGGGTTTTGGCTTACCAGCTGCCATGGGTGCAAAGCTTGCTGATCCAGATTTGGATGTAGCTTGTGTAACGGGTGATGGCAGCATTCAAATGATGTTGCAAGAGTTATCAACCATGCTGCAATACCATACGCCAGTTAAAATTATCAATATCAACAATGGTTACTTAGGCATGGTGCGCCAATGGCAAGAATTTTTCTATGATAAGCGCTATTCAATGTCATACATGGATGCGTTACCTGACTTTGTAAAATTGGCTGAAAGCTATGGTCATATTGGCATTAGAGTTGAAAAAGAAGAAGACCTAAAGCCTGCATTGATTGAAGCTTTTAAACAAAAGGATAGAACGGTGTTTATTGATATCGTCACAGATCCAACTGAAAATGTATTCCCAATGATTCCATCAGGTGCAGGACATCATGAAATGTTATTGGCAGGGCGTGATGATATGGCATCAACAAATGATTCAGGATTAAACTTAGTATAACAATGAGACATATAATTTCAGTACAATTGGAAAATGAATCAGGCGCTTTATCTCGTGTAGCCGGTTTGTTTTCGGCACGTGGCTTTAACATTGAATCACTAACTGTTGCCACTACAAATGATCCTACTTTATCTAGAATGACAATTGTAAGTGTGGGCGATGATAATATTATTGAGCAAATTGTTAAGCAACTTAACAAGCTCATTGACGTTGTTAAAGTGACAGACTTAACTGCAACTGAGCATATTGAGCGTGAGTTGCTGCTTGTTAAGCTTGCGGTTAATGCTGACAGTCAATCCAAGATAGAGTCTCAATTAGATTTATATGATGCAAAAATTATTGATGCATCAGAAGAAGTGTATACCGTTGAGTTAGCGGGAAAAAGTCAAAAAATTAATGACTTTATCAATGCATTTAATGCAGATGAAGTCTTAGAGGTTTCAAGAACAGGCGTTACCGGCGTTTGTCAGAAATAAGAAAAATTAAATATATAAGTGTTGGTTGCACTTAAACCAAAGGAAAAAGAAATGAATAGATATTACGATAAAGATGCAGATTTAAATATTATTAAATCAATGAAAGTAGCAATTGTAGGTTACGGATCACAAGGACATGCACATGCTAACAACTTGAAAGATTCAGGTGTTGAAGTTGTTGTTGCATTGAGAGATGGCTCTGCATCAGCTGCTAAAGCGAGCGCTTCAGGCTTAAATGTTAAGTCAATAGAAGAGGCAACAGCTTGGGCTGATTTAGTGATGATCCTTGCACCAGATGAATTTCAAGGTCAAATCTATACAGATAGCATTGAGCCAAACCTTAAAAAAGGCGCAACAGTTGCCTTTGCTCATGGTTTTAATATCCTTTATAGTTTGATCAAGCCAAGCGCAGATTTAGATGTAATTATGGTTGCACCAAAAGCGCCAGGCCATACGGTTCGCTCAGAATTTGTTAAAGGCGGCGGTATTCCTGATTTAATCGCAGTATCACAAGATGCTTCTGGCAATGCTAAAGCAATCGCTTTGTCTTATGCATCAGCAATTGGTGGTGGACGTACTGGTATTCTTGAGACTACATTTAAAGATGAAACAGAAACAGATTTATTTGGTGAGCAGGTTGTATTATGTGGTGGTACAACTGCACTAGTACAGGCTGGTTTTGAAACATTGGTTGAAGCAGGCTACGAGCCAGAAATGGCATACTTCGAGTGTTTGCATGAATTGAAGTTAATCGTTGATTTAATGTATGAAGGCGGTATTGCAAACATGCGCTACTCAATTTCAAATACAGCAGAATATGGCGATGTAACTCGTGGACCACGTATCGTTACTAGCGAAACAAAAGCTGAAATGAAGAAAATCCTAACAGAAATTCAAGATGGTACTTTTGCTAAAGAGTTTGTTGCAAATGTAGCTGAACTTCCAGCGCGTCGTGAAGTTCAACGCGAGCATCAAATTGAGCAGGTTGGCGAGTCGCTTCGTTCGATGATGCCTTGGATCAATAAAAACAAAATTGTTGATCAGACCAAGAACTAAACATTCTTAATTAAACGCCCAACTTAGTTGGGCGTTTTCATTTCTAAAGCGTTATAATAAATTCATGAATACTAAGAAATTAAAAAAAGGCGTTTACTTACTGCCAAACATACTAACTACTTTTGGCCTGTTTGCTGGCTTCTTTGCAATTATTTTGGCTACCAAAGGTCAATATGTAGATGCAGCTATCGCTATTTTTGTTGCAATGCTGTGGGATGGTCTGGATGGTCGAGTTGCACGCCTGACCAATACTCAAAGTGAGTTTGGTGAGCAGTATGATTCCATGGCAGACATGGTATCCTTTGGTGTTGCGCCAGCATTACTTATGTACTTTTATCTATTTGAGAGTTTGGGTAAGATCGGCTGGATTGCTGCCTTCATATATGTAGCTGCAGGTGCTTTGCGTTTGTCGCGATTTAACACTCAGATTGGTGTGGAAGATAAGCGTTATTTTCAAGGTCTACCATCTCCAGCTGCAGCTGCTTTAATTGCAGGGCTAGTCTGGGCCAAAGAAGTGATTGGACCAAGTGCTTATGATGAGCAATATCTCGTTACAGGTGCTTGGATAATTTTGGTTTCTGCTGGAATTTTAATGGTTAGTAATGTTCGCTATTACAGCTTTAAAGATATTAATCTTAAAGGTAGGTCTTCATTTAAGCTATTGTTGATTGCAACACTTATTTTGATTGTTATTTCATTGTGGCCAAGCGCTATATTGTTTATTTTCTTTTTTACCTATGCGTTGTCAGGATTGGTTCTGACAATCATTGAAGTAAGGAAGAAACGAGCAATAAAAAAACAAACTAGGAAAAGTTTAAAATAATTTATAATTATCCATATGTATCAACTAATTATTTTTAATTTTCAAGGTCTATTCTTAGCCTTAAAGCGATTACTGCCATAAGGCAGATAATAACTCGACTGGCTTTAAAGGCTTAGCACCACAATTAAATTAGAAAAAAACATAAAGAAAGGAGACTTAAATGTCTGACAAATTAATTATTTTTGATACTACGCTACGAGATGGAGAGCAATCTCCAGGCGCATCGATGACCAAAGATGAAAAAGTTCGTATTGCGAAAGTATTGGAAAAAATGCATGTTGATGTAATTGAAGCAGGTTTTGCAATTGCATCTGTTGGTGATTTTGAAGCTGTTAAGGCAGTGGCAAATACAATTAAAGATTCTACAATTTGCTCTCTCGCTAGGGCATTAGATAAAGATATTGATCGCGCTGGTGAAGCGCTCAAGGGTGCAAACTCTGCACGTATCCATACGTTTATCGCGACCAGTGATATTCATATGAAAATGAAGCTGCATATGACACCAGATCAGGTGGTTGAACAAGCAGTAAGATCTGTTAAGCGTGCTAGACAGTACACTAATGATGTAGAGTTTTCGCCTGAAGATGCGGGTCGATCTGATGAAGATTTTTTGTGTCGTATCATCGAAGCAACGATTGCAGCCGGTGCGACCACTATTAATATTCCAGATACTGTCGGTTACAACCTTCCTCACCAGTTTGGTGCTACTATTAAATCTTTGATTGAGCGAGTACCAAATTCAGATCAAGCAATATTTTCAGCACATTGTCATAATGACTTAGGCTTGGCTGTTGCTAACTCATTGTCTGCTGTACTTAATGGTGCTAGACAGGTTGAATGTACGATTAATGGCCTGGGTGAAAGAGCTGGTAACACAGCATTAGAAGAGGTTGTAATGGCTGTTCGTACTCGTCAAGATGAGTTTGATTGTGATACAGATATAGACACAACACACATACTATCCGCATCTCGATTAGTATCAAGTGTTACAGGATTTATTGTTCAGCCTAATAAGGCTATTGTTGGTGCAAATGCTTTTGCACATGAGGCTGGTATTCATCAGGATGGTGTCTTAAAGCATCGTGAAACTTATGAGATTATGCGCGCTGAAGATGTGGGCTGGAATGCTAATAAATTGGTATTAGGTAAGCATTCTGGTCGTAATGCCTTTAAAGCAAGGTTGATTGAATTGGGCGTTGAGTTTGATTCAGAAGAAAGCTTGAACGATGCCTTTAGGCGTTTTAAAGAATTAGCCGATAAAAAGCACGAAATTTTTGATGAAGATCTTCAAGCGCTTGTATCTGAAACTCAGATTGTTGAAAGTGAGCATATTAAGTTCGTATCTTTAAAGGTGATCTCAGAAACAGGCGAGAAGAATTCTGCCACAGTAACTCTAAATATTGATGGTGAAGAAAAATCAATGACCACTGAAACATCGGGTTCCGTTGATGCGACTTTTAGTGCAATAAATCAGTTATTAAATATGCAAGTGAACTTGCAGTTGTATTCAGTCTCTAATGTAACTCAAGGGACAGATGCTTTGGGTGAGGTTAGTGTTCGCCTAGAGCATGAAGGGCGAATTATTAATGGACAGGGTACAGACACAGATATTATTAGCGCAAGTGCAAAAGCTTATATTCATGCGCTTAACAAGGTGTTAGCTGCTACAAATAGGGCACATCCTCAAATTTAATGCTGTCAGTTAGGTCACAATATCTAAATGCGCTTAATATCCCTGAGTATCTTCATCATGCGAAAGAAAACCCTGCAAAGCAAGTTAAGCTAACAAGTATTAAGTGCTTGGTGGTAGAAATGGATACTCAAGACTCTATCTGTAATACTGGTGAAGCTCAGGTATTTTTATTTAAAATGCTTGGCGCAATTGGATTGCAAGAAGATCAGGTTGCATGTATTAAAGCTACGCCAGATACACTTATCCAAAAAATTTCCACCTATGATGCATCTGTTATATTATTAACAGATCAGCGTTTAACGTTGACTAAGAAAAGTGTTTTTAATATGCTTCATCCTAGTGAAGTTTTAAAAAATGATCAATTTAAGCGCGAGGCATGGGAAATGTTGAAACAGGTAAAAAAATGTCTAGTGTAGATTATAGTTTGTCCGGTTACGATCGGCCAATGCTAACTACACCCAATGGCGAGAAAAAATTATTAATGCATTCATGTTGCGCACCCTGTGCAGGTGAAATCATGGAAGCATTGGCTATATCAAAAATTGAAACCACTATTTTTTTCTATAATCCGAATATCCACCCTAAAGAAGAATACGAATTACGTAAAGAAGAAAACATTCGTTTTGCACAAAAATTAGGCATGGATTTTATTGATGCTGATTATGACAAGGATAACTGGTTTGATCGTACCAAAGGTCAAGAAGATGAACCTGAACGCGGCGCTCGCTGTACAAGTTGTTTTGATATGAGATTTGAAGTAACTGCACAATATGCCAAAGACAATGGCTTTGATTTAATATCATCCACACTGGGGATTTCCCGCTGGAAAGACATGGGTCAAATTAATGGTTGTGGTGCTCGAGCCGCTAATCCTTATGAAGGAATTACTTATTGGGATTTTAATTGGCGCAAACAGGGTGGCTCATCTAGAATGCTTGAGTTGTCAAAACGCGAAGAATTTTACCAACAGGAATATTGTGGCTGTGTATATTCGTTAAGAGACACTAATCGTTGGCGTGAATCTCGCGGTCGAGAAAAAATTGAACGCGGGGTAAAATTTTATCAAGAGGCAATGAAAAGTCTTGATAAGTAGTTGTTAGCTTAATAAATAAAGCAGTAAAGATTTTTGCGCATGTAGGCGATTTTCAGCCTCATTCCACACCAAGCTTTGATTGCCATCAATCACCTCTGCTGAGACCTCTTCTCCGCGATGAGCAGGCAAACAATGCATAAATACAGCATCTGAATTTGAAGTATTCATTAAATCTTGATTGACTTGAAATTCTTTAAAGGCTATTTCACGTTTAGCTTGTTCATCTTCCTGACCCATTGATGCCCATACATCAGTCACAACTAAATCTGCATTATGGCACGCCTGTTTGGCATTATTGAATAATGCAATATGATCCTGGTAGTTGTTAACAAAGGTTTGATCAGGCTCATAATCTATAGGTGTTGCTATATTTAGTGTAAATCCAAATGCTTTTGCAGCTTGCATATAAGTGTGACACATATTGTTGCCATCACCAATCCAAGCGACAGTTTTTCCCTGAATTGAGCCTTTGTGTTCTTTGTAGGTCATCATGTCAGCTAGCAACTGGCACGGATGGGATTCATCGCTAAGTGCATTAATAATCGGCACAGAGCCATTAGAGGCAAATGTATTGATAGTGTCATGAGAAGAGACCCTCATCATGATAATATCAACCATTGAGCTAATCACGATCGCAGTGTCAGTTGTTGGCTCGCCACGTCCTAATTGAATGTCACGATCAGACAAGAACAGGGCGTGCCCACCAAGTTGTGCCATGCCAGCTTCAAATGACACGCGAGTACGCGTTGAAGATTTGTCAAAAATCATTGCTAGTGTTTTATTTTTTAGTGACTCGTTGATTTCGCCAGCTTTATGCTGCTTCTTTAAAGCAATGGCATTATCAATAATACTATTAAGATCTTCAGTGGATAGGTCGTCTAAATTGATAAAGTGTTTCATTATATTTTCCTCAATTTACAAAGATTTTATCAATGTACAAACAGTCTTAATTATTGTGTCGGCTTGATCTTTATTTAGAATAAGCGGTGGCAATAGTCGTATGGATTGGCCGGTTATATTGATCAAGAGCTTATTATCTAATGCTAGTTGTAACAACTGACTGCAATCTTGATCTAGCTCAATGGCTATCATTAGACCTTTGGCTCGTATCTCCTTAACAGTTTTAACATTCTTTAGCGCTTGAGTAAAGCCTGTAGAAATATAATCACTCATTTGATTAACATTATCTAGAATGTTATCTTGTTTGATTACTTCTAATACAGTTAACGCAGTACGACAAACCAAAGGGTTTCCGCCAAATGTTGATCCATGTGTGCCAGGTGTTAATAGTTTAGCCGCTTTGCCCTTGGCAAGGCATGCACTGATTGGTACGCCATTACCCAAGCCTTTGGCTAGTGTTAGGATATCTGGAGTAATATTATTGTATTGATGTGCAAACATCTTGCCGGTTCGGCCAATACCTGTTTGCACTTCATCAAGAATTAACAGCCAATTATTTTTTTGGCAAATCTCTTGAACTTGGTTTAAGTAATCATCATTAGGAATAATAACACCACTTTCCCCTTGGATAGGCTCAAGCATAACTGCAACAATGTTATTATTCTCTTTATGCTGTTGAATGGCTTTAATATTATTAAACTCAACATGAATAAATTCACCCAACAGAGGTGAAAATCCAGCCTGAACTTTAGGGTTTCCAGTTGCAGATAAGGTAGCCATAGTGCGACCATGAAAACTTTGGGTAGCGGTTAAGATAATAGGTGAATCAATATTGTTAGTTTGAGCGTGTAAGCGGGCGATCTTAATAGCCGCTTCGTTGGCCTCTGCACCTGAATTGCCAAAAAAAGCATTATCCATGTTGGATAATTTACATAACACTTCAGCTAGAGTTTCTTGGTGAGCTATGTGATACCAGTTGCTTGTGTGAAGTAACTGTTGAGCTTGAGATTGAATTGCCTTAGTGATCTCTGGGTGAGAATGCCCAAGTCCTGTAACACCAACACCACAAAGCGCATCAAGGTATTGGTCACCTTTGTCATCAGTTAAATAACAGCCATTGCCTTTAATAAAAGTGACATCTAGCGGTAGGTAATTAGACATTAAGTAGGACATTTTATTTATTCCTTTAAAACAAAAAAGCCCCTAACGGGGCTTTCAGCTATCAATCAAAAATTATTTAAGACTGATAAGTAATCGCTGGTGCTAATTCGTTATCGATATCAGCCAAATCTTTCTTGTAGCTTTCATAAAATGAATCATTTGAAGGGTTAATCCACTCTTCGTATGAAAAGCCATTTTCTGCTGTATACATTTTAAAAGTTTCTTGTAGGGCAATTTTCTTTGCGATTAATTCGTTAGATCTTTGATCAGTTGCGTCCATTTTTATTTCCTAAATATTGAATAACTAAAACAATCATTATATACATAAAAGTTATTTTGTGAAGCTTTTTATTTGTCCATAAAGCTTATAAATACCCCTATAGCACTAGCAAAGTTGTGTCACAATAGACTTGAAATCTATCAATAACTAAGGAGCGTACATGCAATTAAGTATTTCTGGCCATCATCTTGATATTACCGATGCAATCAAGCAGCATTCTGAAGAAAAGTTAGCTAAAATTAAGCATCATTTTGATCATGTTATAAACATTAATATGATTTTAGGAATTGAAAAAGACATGCAAATCGCTGAAGCAACCATTCATGTCAGTGGTGCTGATTTATTCGCCAAGGCGGTAAGCAGTAATTTGTACACATCTATTGATCAAATGATTAACAAGCTAGATGCACAAATTAGAAAGCATAAAGAAAAACTAAACGATCATAGAAAGAATTAACCCTATTTTGGCTTTTTAAAGCCTTAATTATTAAGGAGCACACAGCTCATGTCAGAAGTCGATAGCACTTCTTTCAAGGAATGCCTTCAAAGATTAATGATATCTTTGGAGGCTTCTTTGTATGAAGAGGCCACCTCTCAACTTTCCACTTTGCACTCGGCTGAAATCGCACGCTTATTGGAAAGTGTACCACCAAAAGATCGCATAGAGCTTTGGCTGAATATTGACAGTGCCACACAAGGTGACATTCTTAAGGATTTGAGTGAAGATGTACTATCTCAATTGTTAAATGAGATGAGTGTTACGGATATTGTTAAGGCTACCGAAGGTCTAGACATGGATGATTTGGCCGATATTGTGCCAGAGCTCCCTGAAAAAGCACTCCATAATTTGTTGTTAACACTTGATCATAAACATCGAAATCATTTGAGAAAGGTGTTGTCTTATCCAGAAGATTCAGCTGGCGGATTGATGAACATTGACATTATTACTGTGCGTGATGATGTCAATGTTCGAACGGTTATTCGTTATTTGCGATTGTTAAAAAAAATGCCAATCGATACCGATCAAATTTTTGTAGTGGATCGCTCTTATCAATATATTGGCGCCATATATCTCTCTACTTTATTAACGAATGAATCAAAGCAAGCCATCAAACCACTCATTAATAATGATCATAAACCAATTTTGGCTGATGCATTAGAGTTAGAAGTAGCTAGTTTGTTTGAGCAACGAGATCTAATTTCCGCACCGGTTGTGGATGAGAATAATCAGCTTATTGGTCGTATTACGATTGACGATGTGGTTGATGTTATTCGTGATGAAGCTGAGCATTCTGTGATGTCTATGGCGGGTTTGGATGAAGAGGATGATGTATTTGCACCTGTGATTGAAAGTACTAAAAGTCGTAGTATCTGGCTGGGTGTTAACTTAATCACAGTCTTTATTGCGGTATTTTTTATTGGACTGTTTGAGGCAACCTTGCAAGAAAAAATCGCACTTGCTATTCTGATGCCAGTGGTTGCTTCGATGGGTGGTATTGCCGGCACACAAACCCTTATTTTAGTTACTCGTGGTATTGCCACAGGTAGGGTGACACACTCAAATCTTAAAGTATTAATGAATAAAGAGGTTGCCATTGGATTTTTGAATGGTGTGTTGTGGTCTGTTGTAATTGGACTTGCTACTTACTTGTGGTTTGCAGACTTAGTCTTAAGTTTGGTGATTGCGGTAGCAATTATCGTTAACTTAATTTTTGCAGCATTTTCAGGTGCTTTTTTACCTTCGCTATTGATTAAATTTAAAATTGATCCTGCTTTAGCAGGTGGCGTCATTCTAACCACCATTACTGATGTCATTGGCTTTGTGGCTTTTTTGGGTCTAGCCTCTTTGACTATTTAGTTTTTAAATGCAAACCTAATATCTTCTAATGCCTTTTGTCCTAAAGCAATATCCAGCCATTCAAGGTGAAAAAATCCAGCATTTTTTGATCAATAATACTGACTTATCCGGATCTCAGTCGCAAAAATTATTATCTAAAAACAGAGTTTTTGACGACCAAGATAATATTTTAAAAAATGGCGATACAATTAATTGTCAAACCATTCAAGTAGCTGTATTTGAAGGACATTCAAGAGGTTTAAAGCCTATATTTGAAACACCAGATTTTGCCGTTTTTGATAAGCCTAGCGGTGTTATGGTGCATCCAACTCGTAAAACCACAGAATATTGTTTATTGGATGAAGTTAGATATTTTTTTGGTGATGAGGCAAGTTTAGCGCATCGAATAGATGCTGAAACTTCTGGTTTAGTATTGGTCGCTAAAAATAAACAATCTAGTCGCCAGCTAAAAATGATGTTTGAGCACAGGCAATATAACAAGGAATATTTGGCCTTAGTGAGGGGTCAAGTGTTAACCGATTTAACCATTGAAAAGCCCATTTCAAAGGCTGATAGCAATATTAGAATGAAAATGACTTGCGATAGCGAAGCGGGAAAGCAATCTAAAACCTTTATTCACCCTTTAAAGTTTAATGAAAGTAATCAAACTACAATGGTTAAAGCTATTCCTGTTACTGGAAGACAGCATCAAATAAGAGTGCATCTTGATTCAGTAGGGCATAGTATTATCGGAGATCCGATTTACGGTGTTGATGAGTCAATTGCCAATGAATATTTGTGCAAAACCTTATCAGATGAAAAAAGACTCAAATTCACGGGTGCAAATAGACTAATGCTTCACGCTCATAAACTGTCTTTTAATTATAAAGAGGTTGACTACAATATTACCTCTAAACAAGAAAAAACAATATTTTCTAAATTTTTTAAATAAAATTTAGAAAATATTTCTATAAAACTTAACAAACAATCAAAATAATTGTTAAATAAGCTTAATTTTTATAGACAAACCTATAAAAATATACATTTAATGCTAAAAATGTCAATTTTTAACAGTATTTTGTTAAATTTTAACTATTTATATTAAAATATTGCAAATAATGATAATTAAAAATCTTCAGTAGAAATATCGTTGGCTTTAAGCCAAATTCTGAATTTTTCTTGAATTTCTTCTAGCGTTTGTTGGTTGTCTGCCTCAAAGCGTAATACTAAGCAAGGCGTGGTGTTAGAGGGGCGAACCAAACCCCAGCCATTTGGATAATCAACTCGAACACCATCAATGGTGATAATATTAGCCCCTTCAAAATCCACATTTTCTGCCAGCTTATCCATGGCTTTAAATTGATCACCTTGCTGATCAAAGTGAATGTTAATTTCTGGCGTGTTAATGCTATCTGGTAAATTGGCAAATACTTGCTCACAAGTTTGATCTGTTTTTGACATTATTTCTAGTAATCGCGCACCGGTGTAGAGTGCATCATCAAATCCATACCAACGTTCTTTAAAGAAAATATGGCCACTCATTTCTCCGCCGAGTGCTGCATTAGTTTCTTTAAGTTTGGCTTTAATAAAGCTATGGCCGGTGCGTGACATAATCGGCTCGCCACCATGTTCAGAAATATCTTTTGGTAGTAACGATGAACACTTTACGTCAAACACAATTTTTGCACCAGGATTTCGACTAAGAATATCGCGAGAATATAAAATCATCTGACGATCCGCCCAAATAACATTACCCTTGTTGTCGATAAGACCAAGTCGATCACCATCACCATCAAATGCAAAGCCCATGTCAGCGCCAGTATCGATCACCTCTTTGATGATGTCTTTAAGATTGTGTAATTTGGATGGGTCGGGGTGGTGATTAGGGAAATTTCCATCAATCAAGCAAAATAGCTTGGTAACTTTTGCACCAAGTTGTTCAAATAATTTAGGTGCAATGTTACCCGCTACACCATTGCCACAATCCACCACAATGTGAAGTGGCTTATCTAGCTTAATATCAGACTGAACCCGATCGATGTAGTCTTGCTCAATATCAACTTTGGTTGACGTGCCATGGCCTGAATTAAAATCGTTATTTTGAATGCGCTGATACAATTCTTGGATGCGATCACCTGATAATGTCTCGCCAGCAATCATAATTTTAAAGCCGTTGTATTCTGGTGGATTGTGAGATCCTGTGATCATAACGCCTGAGGTGGCTGCTTTAGTGTAAGTAGAAAAATATACCAATGGTGTTGGTACCATGCCAATATCGACCACATGACAGCCACTTTCTTTAAGGCCTGTTTTTAAGGCTTGCATTAAATCCAAGCCACTAAGGCGTCCATCTCGACCAACTACAACGCCACGTTCACCTTTAGCAATGGATTCGCTACCAATGGCTAGGCCAATCAGTTTAACTACTTCTGGTGTTAATTCTTGTTCGACTATGCCACGAATATCGTAAGCTTTAAAGATTGATTGAGAGATGCTCATAAGTTGATAAAATATGAAATATATAAATGATTCATTTTAAGCGTAATGAAAGAAAAATTTGAAGTAATCGAAATTGAAAATCAAGCCATGATACTAAAGGTTAATCGTTCGGGTGGCTGTACTGGCTGTTCTGCAAGTGGTGCATGTGGCACAGGAATATTGGCTAATTATTTTGATCATTATTCAGTTTTTAGTAAACCATTACAAGCAGGGGTGGCGATTGGCGATGTGGTTACTTTAGAGATTTCTGCTTCAGAATTATTTTGGCGAGCTTTTCAATTGTATATCGTTCCATTGTTGGCATTGTTTGCTGGCTCAGGATTAGGCTTGGCTTATTTTCCAGAAAATGAATTTTGGCAAATTGCATTTGGTTTTTTGGGTTTTATTGGCTCATTAATATTAACAAAATATTTTATAAAGTAACACTATAAAGTGACATATTTTTGGGATAATCGGTGTAATTTTATATATTAAAAACTTACATTATGCCAGGTCAAGACTTAGATCCTTTAGAAACCCAAGAATGGCTAGAAGCCTTTAAATCAGTAGCTCGTGTCGAGGGTAGTGATCGTGCAAAATTCTTGCTTAATCAGCTTATGGATATGGCACACAAAGAAGGCATGGATTTGCCATCAGGTGTTAATACCGCTTATCTTAATAGTATTGCTGTAGAAAAAGAAATAGCAACAGATATTAATGTTGATATTGAAGATAGAATTTCTGCGATTGTTCGCTGGAATGCTATGGTAATGGTTGTTAAAGCCAACCAACTGCCTTATGAATTAGGTGGTCATATCGCTTCATTTGCATCAAGTGCAACTTTGTATGAAGTTGGTTTCAATCATTTTTATCGCGGCCCTGATGCAGAGCAAGGTGCAGATTTAATCTTCTTCCAAGGCCATATCTCTCCTGGTATCTATTCTCGTGCTTATTTAGAAGGAAGAATTACTGAAGATCAAATGCTTAAATTCCGTCAAGAAGTTGGCAAAGAGGGGTTGAGCTCTTACCCGCATCCATGGTTAATGCCTGATTTCTGGCAATTCCCAACAGTATCTATGGGTCTTGGTCCAATTATGGCGATTTACCAAGCTCGATTCATGAAGTATCTTCATCATCGTGAGATCAAACAAACTGACAAGCGTACAGTTTGGGCATATTTAGGTGATGGTGAGACTGATGAGCCAGAGTCGTTAGGTGCTATTTCTATGGCTGGACGTGAAAAGTTAGATAACTTGATATTTGTTATTAACTGTAATTTACAGCGTTTAGACGGCCCTGTTCGCGGCAATGGAAAAATCATTCAAGAGCTTGAAGGCATGTTCCGTGGTGCAGGCTGGAATGTAATTAAAGTTATTTGGGGCGCAAAGTGGGACGAGTTACTAGATAAAGACACTAATGGCTTACTTAGAAAGCGCATGGAAGAAGTTGTTGATGGCGAGTATCAGGCTTATAAAGCAAAAGATGGTGCTTACGTGCGTAAGCATTTCTTCGGAAAATATCCAGAATTATTAGCTATGGTTGAACACATGAGTGATGATGAAATTTATCATCTTAATCGTGGTGGCCATGACCTAAACAAAGTATTTCAAGCGTACCATGCAGCCAAAGCATGTAGCGATAAACCAACGGTTATCCTTGCTAAAACTGTTAAAGGTTACGGCATGGGTGAAGCGGGCGAAGGTCAAAATACCACACACTCACAAAAGAAGCTAGGTCTAGAGCAGGTTGAAATTTTTGCTAAGCGTTTTAATATTCCAGTGACAGATGCAGATGTTAAAGAATTAAATTTCTATAAGCCGGCGGCTGATAGTGAAGAGATGACCTACATGAATGCTCGACGTGAAAAGTTGGGTGGCTCATTACCAATTCGCTCATTTGATTTAGAAACATTACCAACGCCAGAGCTAAGTGTTTTTGAAGCGTTACTTAAGTCAAGTGGTGATCGTGAAATGTCTACGACAATGGCGCTTAATCGCGTCATGACATTATTGGTACGTGATAAGACATTAGGCCCTAAGATTGTACCAATCATTCCTGATGAAGCACGTACGTTTGGCATGGAAGGCTTGTTTAGACAGTTGGGTATTTACTCAGCATCTGGCCAGCTTTACCAACCAGAAGATTCTGACAAGGTAATGTGGTACAAGGAAGATAAGAAAGGCCAGGTATTGCAAGAGGGTATTAATGAAGCGGGCGCAATCTCTGATTGGATTGCTGCAGCGACTTCGTATGCCACTCACAATACCACCATGATTCCGTTCTACATTTATTACTCTAAGTTTGGTTTCCAGCGTGTTGGTGATTTAGCTTGGGCAGCGGGTGATATGCAAGCTAAAGGCTTTTTGATTGGTGGTACGGCAGGACGTACAACACTTAATGGTGAAGGCTTGCAGCATCAAGATGGCGATTCACACTTAGTAGCAAATACCATTCCAAACTGTATTTCATATGACCCAACCTATGCATTTGAGTTGGCAGTAATTGTGCGTAGTGGTATTGAAAGAATGTATGAGAAGCATGAAAATATTTTCTATTACATTACTACTATGAATGAGCTTTATGTACATCCAGCCATGCCTGAAAATTCTGAAGAAGGGATTATTAAAGGCATGTACGCGCTTAAGTCAGTTGGCGAAGGTGATAGGCAGGTTCAACTTATGGGCTCGGGTACTATTTTAAGAGAAGTGGAAAAAGCTGCAGAAATGCTAGCCAATGATTGGAATGTTAAGTCTGATGTTTGGTCAGTAACCAGTTTCAATGAATTAACGCGTGAAGCGCAAGCTATTGATCGTGTTAATCGTTTCAGTACTGAAACACCTGCAGTGCCATATATAACTCAATGTTTAGAAAATGCAAAAGGTCCAGTTATTGTTGCAACTGATTACATGCGCAACTATGCTGAGCAAGTACGTAAGTATGTGCCTAATCGCTATGAAGTGCTGGGTACAGATGGTTTTGGTCGCTCAGATTCGCGTGAAGCGTTAAGAGATTTCTTTGAAGTTGATGCAAATTACGTTGTTCTAGCAGCGCTTAAAGCGCTAGTTGATGAAGGTGAGATGGATACTTCGGTTGTTGCACAAGCCATTGAAAAATACGGTATAAATATCAACAAGCCAAATCCAATGACGGTATAAGGCATAAGTTTATAAAAAGAGGAGAATGGGAGTGATGCAAGAGGAATATTTAGAAGAGCTAAGGTCAGGCAAAATAATGAAATTCGAGGATTTGATTTCATTGATTGATGACGATTATGAATACACGCCAGCAGGATTTACTAATGGTGAGGTTGTCAATAGCTCTGAAGAGAATCAAGGTAGCGCCAAGCTATTTTGTTTTGCAGCCATTCATCAGTTAACTCAGTTAGAAACACTTCACTGTTTTGGTCAGTATTATCAAGAAGTACTCAATACTCCAGAGAACGACTCTCACGGAAATATTAGAAATTTTATAACCTATGGATGGGAAGGGTTGAAGTTTGACTCACCAGTCTTGAGTCGAAAGTAAATTTTAAACCGCCTAGAGGGCGGTTTTTTTTAAGGCTAAATTAAGCAACTCTCATCGAATGCCTGATTAGATTCAGCCATAATGAATGGAAACTATTTTTTAAATAATGACAAAATCAAACAATCCTAAAGCAACCGTAAATACAATTATTGCACCTAATGACTTAGCAGGAATCTATCTAGAAGAGGAGTTTGAACCACGTCTCAAAACTGCCTTGATTGCGCTGCATAACAATAAGTTATTTGAATTTGTAGTGATAGGTGTTATTATTTTGTCATCACTGTTAATTGGTGTAAAAACCTACGACATAGATCCGAATTACTTATCTGTACTTCAAGTAATGGATGCATTAGTAACCGTTTTCTTTTTGACTGAAATTATCATTAGATTTACCACCACTGAAAATAAAAAAAGATTTTTCCATAATGGCTGGAATGTTTTTGATACGATTATTGTTGTGGTTAGTATTATTCCAATAGATCAGGGTGAGTATGCATTATTAGCAAGACTGATCAGAATTTTTAGAGTGTTACGGTTGATTAGCGCAATCCCAGAATTACGTAAGCTGGTTTCTGCTTTAGTCAAAGCTTTGCCAGCAATGGGATATGTGCTATTACTAATGTTTATATTGTTTTATATGTACGCAGCAGTTGGTAGTTTTATATTTGAGTCTATCAATGAAGTGCTTTGGGGTGACATAGCCATCGCAATGTTGACCTTGTTTAGAGTGGTTACCTTTGAAGATTGGACAGATGTGATGTACGAAACTATGACGGTATATCCGTGGTCATGGGTTTATTATTTGTCATTTATATTTTTTAATGCGTTTGTATTCTTAAACATGATGATTGGTATTGTGATCGAAAAAATGCAGGCAGAAAACGACAATG
>DTUI01000033.1:4776-16286 GCA_012964205.1 Candidatus Thioglobus sp. | reverse complement strand
TTAAACATGATGATTGGTATTGTGATCGAAAAAATGCAGGCAGAAAACGACAATGAGCTCTCAGAGCAAGATATTGATCTTCGTGATAGACTTACTAGAATAGAGCAAAAACTAGATAAACTAAAGAGCTGAAATAGATTTAGGTATTTTCTTTGGGCCGTATTCATACACAAGTAACCCGGACAGTACCAAAGCGATACCGAAAAACTGAGTTAAGGTAATATGCTCATGGTTTAAGGTTGAACCGAGTAACAAGGCAAATACAGGGGTTAACAAAGGCACAATACCCACTACTTGAACACTAGCATGTTTGATTAGATAATAATACGACATAAAACCTATTACAGAACCAAAAATTGCCAAATATCCAATTGATAAGCTAGCCTTTAGACTGGTCTCTGGAACCTCTCCACCGAGCATAATCCAACTAAGGATGAATAGCGGCACACTAACCAATAGAGCGCCAGTGGTAGTTTCAAGTGCTGATGTGTGAGCGTTTATTTGTTTAAGTTTAACGGAAATAAATGCTTGAAAGGTCATGGCAAGAGTGACACTTAAAAGACCTGTTAGTAGTGTTTCAGCAATAGAAAATGAATGTTTAAAAATTGTAAATAAGCCCAATAATCCCAATAGAAGACCAGCCGCCTTACTGAGTGAAAAGAATCTATCTTTAAGTAATAATAGCGCAAAGACGCCAGTAATAATTGGGGTCAGTCCAAATACGACAGAAATTAGCCCAGAAGGAATACTGAGCGCTGAATAGTAAACCAGACTCATGGTGATAAAGATGCCAGCACCTGCGTATAGGTAATTAATCAAAGCTTGCCTATGTACAGGTAGTTTTTTCTGCTGGATTATCAGTAGTACAATGCAAATAGCCAAACCGATGAGCATTCTGCTGGCAACACTAAAACTAAAGCTTGAGCCTAACGTTGACCATTGAATTGCCAGTGGTGTGGTTGACCAAATTGCTACTACAGATAAAAAAACAACGTAAATTGGCATTAGTCAGATTGTATATCTTCAACAAGATTTAGTTCAAACAAACGCTGAGAAAGAGTGAGATGTTTGATTGAGGATAATTGTCTTTGATTGCAAAAATTTATTAGAGTATTTTTGTCAATAGAATGATCATCTAACAAGGTGCCATTAACAAAGCATTGTATTTTATTGTTAATTTCAATATAGGCAATTTTACAAACAGAATGTAGGCGATAAATTGTATCGGCATTAAATTCAAGCTCTTGTTGCTGATACTCAAATTGCTGTAATATTTTTTGATCCAAGCTATCAAGCTTAGTGACAAATTTTGCAAAATCAGCTGCTGAAATTTCAGAAATATCATTGGCCACTTTAAAAGCTGATTTAGGAATTAATGCGGGAGTTTGGCTATTAGTCCAGATCGGATCTCGATAATAATCATTAGGATTACTTTGGGGTAAATCTTTAAACATCTCTTGATGACTATAAGATCGATAACCAAAAGATAGAGTAGTGCAATTGTCATCTAGACTAACACCATGGTGGGCTACTTTTGGCGGGACATATAAAACATCTCCAGGCTCAACGTCAAACACTTGCTCTGAGGTGAACTTGTCCATAATTCTAAGTGGAACGTCTTTTAAGTAATTATCCAAATGGCAGTTTTTATTGCTAAGCGTCCAGCGCCGCGAGCCACTGCCTTGTAATAAGAACACATCGTAGAAATCAAAATGAGGGCCAACACTTCCACCTTTGGCAGCATAAGAAATCATTACATCATCAAAGCGCCAGCGCGGAATGAAATCAAAATGAGCGATCAAATCTTCAATTTCAGGAATAAAGCGATCAACTGCCTGAACCAGTAAGGTCCAGTTATTTTCAGATAAACATGAAAAATCATTCTCTTGAAATGGTCCTTCGCTTAATGACCATTGTTGATCAGCAGTGGATCCTGTAATGAGGCGTGATTCAAACTCCTCTTCTAGAGAAAGCCCCGCCAACTCATCAGGCGTAACTGGAGAGATGAAATTAGACAGTGCCTGCTTGATAAGCAAAGGTTTTTTCTGCCAATAATCAGCTAAAAACTCTTGTTCAGATATTTTGCCGAAACGTATCATAAGTTTTGCTTCTCTTGTCCTTAGCTCAATCTTTAGCTAGACGCTTTAAAAATCCATCGCGCGTGCCAGCATTAATCCATCCAGTTGCAATGGTTTTACTATTCTCATTGTTCACTCTGCCTCGATGGATGTGAGAGGGTGCGGCTGGAAAGATGACTAATTTTCCTCGCTGCGCTTCTTCATGATGATCTTGCCAATGAAATTCGGTACCAGCCTCTGAAACAGAATCGCAGTAAAGGATCCATGCAAGTACACGGTGGCCTGGTTCGGTGACCTCGTCATCAATTGTCCAATCGCAGTGCCACTGGCGAAACCCTTCGCCAGGTTCATAATGCTGTAGATTAAAAATAGGCACTACAAATAACTCTTGATCTGGACAAACCTGGCGAAAAAGTGGTCGTTCTTTAAGGTAGTGCTCCAAGGCTGCCGAAACACCGCGCATGATTATATCTGAAAGTGCAAATGATTCTGGATCAGAGCGACTAAGCGCTACAAGACTAATATCTGTCGAAATCTTGGCTGGTTTTTCATTATTGCCTCCAGGGCCAAAAGCGATACCTGGTCGCTGTAGATCCTGACGTCGTTCAAAAAAATCCATGACACCATCGGCAATAGCTTCATAACCTGAATTATGATATCGAGCGATTAGTTGCATGATGAACACTTATTGTAAATTTTGTGAATTGTTATTACTATCATTTTTATTATTATATTACTTTAATAAGATTGGCTAACTTTGGGTATTTATCACCTAATTCATACACAAGAGCCATTAACCTCTCTCAACGAGAATAATTGCAAAAGGCATATACCTTGCCCTTAATCTTGAATGTCCATATTTTTCAATATATAGCTACCCAGTCACCCAGTTGATCGTATAGAGTCAGTATGGGCTAAAGGTTACTGATGGTAGTTTGGCGCTTCTTTAGTAATTGAAACATCATGTACGTGTGACTCAACCATACCTGCTGAAGTTACCTGGACAAACTCTGCAGTTGTGCGCATTTTTTCTAATGTTTCACAGCCAGTGTAGCCCATCGAAGATCTTACGCCACCAACCATTTGGTGAATGATAGGGCGTATAGAGCCTTTAAATGCAACGCGACCTTCAATACCTTCTGGTACTAATTTATCTGCTTTTGAATCAGACTGGAAGTAGCGATCTGAAGATCCATGGGCTTGATTCATTGCGCCAATAGAGCCCATGCCACGATAAGACTTATAAGCTCGACCTTGGTAAAGCTCGATCTCACCTGGAGATTCTTCTGTGCCCGCTAACATTGAGCCAAGCATGACAGAATAAGCACCTGCAGCAAATGCTTTGGCAATATCACCTGAATAGCGAATGCCACCATCAGCAATTAATGGAACGCCACTGCCTTTAAGTGCATCAGCAACATCTGAAATGGCTGTAATTTGTGGAACACCAACGCCTGAAACGATACGAGTGGTACAAATACTACCAGGACCAATGCCTACCTTTACACAGTCTGCACCAGCCTTAACAAGGTCTAATGCAGCGGCGCCAGTGGCGATATTGCCAGCAATAATGTCTAAATTTGGATGTTTAATTTTTGTCTTTTTAACTCGATCTAAAACGCCTTGAGAGTGGCCGTGAGCTGTATCGATAACAATAACATCAACACCAGCTTCAACTAATGCATCAATTCTTGCACCTGTTCCTGTTGCAACACCTACAGCTGCACCAACACGAAGTTGCTCTTGTGAATCTTTACAAGCGTTAGGGTAATCACTCGATTTTTGAATATCGCGAACGGTGATCATGCCTTGTAGGTTAAATTTTTCGTCAGTAATAACAACACGCTCAATACGGTGTTGCTGTACAAGTGCACGCACCTCTGACATGTCAATTCCCTCCTTAACCGTGATTAACTTTTCTTGAGGTGTCATTAAATTAGCTACTGTTTCGTTCAGGTTTGTTTCAAAACGAACATCGCGACTGGTAATCATGCCAACAATAATATTGCCATCAATCACAGGAAGGGCAGAAATTTTATGCTGCTTTTGCAAGTCAAAAACATCTTGAACCGTTGCTTTAGATCCAATTGTAATAGGATCACGGATAATGCCTGATTCGTAGCGCTTAACTTTTCTTACTTCGTTTGCCTGCTCGTCAATAGACATATTTTTATGAATAATACCAATACCGCCTTCTTGAGCCATAGTAATAGCTAATTTAGCTTCGGTTACCGTATCCATCGCTGCGGAAAGAATAGGAGTATTCAAGCTGATGTTTTTAGTCAGCTGAGTATTCATGCTAACTTCTTTTGGCATTGTGGTTGAGTGTGCCGGTACTAATAAAACATCGTCAAATGTTAGTGCGGTTTTTAGTAATTTCATTTAATATCTCCTACGGTTGACAAAGTTTGGAAAAATAAAACCAATTAAGATTCCAAAGAATAAGACAATACTGCCTGTGAAAAACCAGTTTCTAGAGCTGGATTCTTCGGTAGCGGTATTGTTGTTTTTAAGTAATTGAATTTCAGTTTTTAACTGTAAATTTGCGGTGATGAATTTTTCGTTAGCGTGTTCTAATTTCAAAGCATCTTTATAAACCTGTTCAATGTGTTCTTTTTCAGCTTTTGATTTACTGGTTTGAATTGACAGCTTAGTGTTTTTAACTTTTAACGCCTGAACTTCAGACTCAAGCTCAGTTTTTCTTTTGGCCAGTTTAGCAATTAAAAGCTTGTTGGCGTTGTACGTTTGTCTAAGTTTTTCTAATCGCACTCTAGCAGGTGGATTGTTAGATAAGTAACGAGAAATAATCCAACCTGTTGAGCTTTCAAATTTAACTTGAGTCCAGCCATCTTCTGTGGCTTGCAAAATAGCCAGCTTAGAGCCCGATGAAAGAGAGCGCAAAATATTGTCACCAAAAGTTTTTTCAGCACGCATTGGAATATCTACTTGATCAGTAATATAAACAAATGATTGGGCGCTAGCCAATGAGCTTAGTATCAGTAAAGAGATTGTCAGATGTTTAAGTTTCATCATTACAGGCTTGAAATTTTCTCCAGTTGTTCGTTAAGGTCTTTAATAGCACCCAACGTTGCAGATAGCCTTTCACGTTCTACATTGACAATGGCTTCTGGCGCACCAGAGGTGAATTTTTCATTATTTAGCTTACCCTCAAATTGCATTTTTTGCTTTTCAAGTTTTTCAATTTCCTTGTTAAGGCGTGCAATTTCTTGGTCTTTGTCTATTAATCCTGCTAATGGAATTAAAATTTTCATTTCACCCACTAGCGCCATAGCTGATTCTGGCGCTTCATCAGTAGTGCCAAGTTTTTCAATGGCATCCATTTTGGCCAATACATTCAAGATATTTGAATTTTTTTGCAAGTAAGCCTCATCAGTGGCGTTAAAGTTTTGCACAAAGCAAGGTAGCGGCTTAGAAGGTGGGATGTTCATTTCGCCACGAATTTTTCTAATGCCTAGGATAAAAGTTTGCAGCCAGTTGATTTCACTTTCAGATTCTGTAGAGCATAGATCTTGATCAACCTCTGGATAAGATTGCGTCATTAAGCTAATACTATCTTTGCCAGTAATTGTATTACACTGTTCAAAAATCTCTTCAGTGATGAATGGAATAATCGGGTGTAGTAGAGTGATCATTTCATCAAGAACTTTAATTAATGTTGCCTGTGTGCCAGCCTTAGTGTTGTCGTCTTGTAATAGTGGCTTAGATAGCTCTAAGTACCAATCACAATAGTCATGCCAAACAAACTCATACAATTCTTGACTCATTAAATCAAGACGGTAGTCTTTTAGGTGTTTTTCAACATTCTTTTTGGTGTCTTGCAAGCGTGACAAAATCCACTTATCTGCAGTGGATAGTGGCGCTGCTGTATTGATGGTTTCACCTTCAAGATTCATCAGTACAAAACGTGATGCATTCCAAAGTTTATTACAAAAATTACGATAACCTTCAACACGCTTTAAATCAAATTTGATATCACGACCAAACGAAGCTAAAGCGGCAAAAGTAAATCTAAGTGCATCAGTACCAAAAGCAGGGATACCATCAGTAAACTCCTGCTCAGTCTGCTTCTTGATTTTTTTAGCCATTTTTGGCTGCATCATGCCTTGAGTTCTTTTAACTAGCAAATCTTCTAAAGAGATGCCATCAATAAGATCAATAGGGTCAAGTACATTACCTTTGGATTTGGACATTTTTTGCCCTTGTCCATCTTTAATAAGGCCAGTGATGTAAATATCTTTAAAAGGCACTTCACCAGTAAATTTCAAGCCAAACATAATCATTCTGGCCACCCAGAAGAAAATGATATCAAAGCCAGTAACCAGTACATCAGTTGGATAGAAGCGAGCTAAATCTGGTGTTTTTTCTGGCCAGCCTAGTGTTGAAAAAGGCCAAAGAGCTGAAGAAAACCAAGTATCTAGTACGTCAGTATCTTGTGTTAATTTAACACCTTCACCAGCTTGCGCTTGAGCCTCTTCTTCAGTATTGGCAACAAAGATATTACCCTGGTCGTCATACCAAGCAGGGATGCGATGACCCCACCAGATTTGCCTAGAAATACACCAATCTTGAATGTTGTCCATCCAGTTGAAGTAAGTTTTGTTCCAATTCTCAGGAATGAAGCGAATGTCGCCGTTTTTAACCGCGTCAATAGCAGGTCCTGCCAATGGTGCAATCTTCACAAACCATTGGTCCGTCATGTATGGCTCAATCACCGCGTTGGTTCTATCACCACGAGGCACCATTAATTTATGCGGTTCAATTTTTTCTAATAAGCCTTGCTCATCTAAATCTTTAATGATTTGTTTTCTTGCATCAAATCGATCCATGCCTGTGTAAGCGCTTGGAACAGTATCATTAATTTTGGCATCATCTGTTAGGATATTGATTACTTCTAGATCATGACGCTGACCCATTTCATAGTCGTTAAAGTCGTGAGCAGGGGTGATTTTTACACAGCCTGTACCAAACTCCATGTCAACGTAATCATCGGCAATAATAGTGATTTTTCTTGTTGTTAGTGGTAGATCGATCGTCTTACCGATAAGATGACTATAGCGAGCATCATCTGGATGAACAGCTACAGCACTGTCACCAAGCATGGTTTCAGGGCGCGTTGTAGCAACCACCATTATTTCATTGCTATCAGTAATTGGGTAGCGCATATGCCATAAAGAGCCTTGCTCTTCAACACTAATCACTTCTAGATCAGATACGGCCGTGTGTAATACTGGATCCCAGTTAACAAGGCGCTTTCCGCGATAAATCAAGCCTTCTTGATGTAGTTGTACAAATACCTTTTTAACGGCATTAGACATGTCTTCATCCATAGTGAAGCGTTCTTTTTCCCAATCAACCGATGAGCCAAGTCTGCGCATTTGAGAGGTGATTGTGCCACCAGATTGCTCTTTCCAATCCCAGATTTTATCAATAAATTTTTCACGACCAACGTCATGGCGGGTAATATCTTGGGCAGCTAATTGGCGCTCAACCACCATTTGTGTGGCGATGCCTGCATGATCTGTACCAGGCTGCCAAAGAGTTTGATCACCCTTGCCACGATGATAACGCGTAAGCACATCCATAATAGTATGTTGAAAGGCATGCCCCATGTGCAATGAGCCAGTAACATTTGGCGGCGGAAGCATGATTGAATAGGCGCTCTCGCTGGTAGAATTTGCATCAGACGAGAATAGATTTTTATCTTCCCAAAGGGAGCGGTATTTCGCTTCAATTTGTTCAGGATTGTAGGTTTTTTCCATTAACTTATAATGATGGATTAAACTTCGCAATTATACTATAAAGGGATGGAAAAATTGGATAATAAAACCTGGGTAGTGTATTTGTTAAAATGCGCTAATAACTCACTCTATTGCGGAATTACCAATGATATGGCTAGGCGTTTACGTCAGCATAATGGCGAGATCCAGGGCGGGGCAAAATATACGCGTGCAAATTCACCGTGTGAATTGGTTTATCAAGAAAAATCTGAAGATAGGGCTAGCGCATCCAAGCGTGAATACGAGATTAAAAAAATGGATAAAAATACCAAATTATTATTAATTAAATCAGTATGAATGATTATCAAAAAATTTCGTGCGAGGATCATAGTATCTATGAGCTGGTTATTATGCGTGGCTATTCCATGCGGGTTGAAATTGACGGCAGGGTGGTTAGGATCAAGCCTACTGATATCTCAACCAAAAATGGCGCTGAGTTTCTAACTTTTACAGGTGAAGATAGTAAAATTCAAGAAATTAGAGCTGATCTAGTTAGTATTCAAAAATAAACACTAGATCATTTGAATAATGTTACAATATTCAAATGACACTGAAAACCCAACAACATGGCGGCGCAAGAGCGGGCGCTGGCCGCAAGATAAATTCTGGAAAATTCAAGGAAGACACTAAGGTGATGCGTATACCTAGTAGTCTGGTTGATCGTGTTAAGTCAACGTTAGAGCTTTATAAATCCCAGTTAAAAGCTGATGTTCAGGTTCAAATTCCAGCTTACGATGCTTCTAGTGTATTACTGCCAATTTTTACCTCACGCGTACAAGCAGGTTTTCCTTCACCAGCAGACGATCATTTAGAAGATACATTAGATCTTAATAAGCATCTTATCCAACACCAAGAAGCGACATTTTTTGTCAGAGCTCAAGGCGACTCAATGTTAGGTGCGGGGATTCATCAAGGAGATATATTGATTGTTGATAAGGCGCTTGTTGCCAAAAGTGGACGTATTGTGATTGCCGTTATCGATGGAGAGTTTACGGTTAAGCGACTTCATAAACACAAGGGGGTGATTACCCTAAAAGCTGAAAACCCAGAGTTTAAAGATATCTTGATTAAAGAGGGTAGTGAGTTGATTGTCTGGGGTGTGGTAACTTCTGTTATTCATCAGTACCTTTAACCAATGGCTAAATTTGCACTGGTTGATTGTAATAATTTTTACGCTTCTTGCGAGCGTGTTTTTGAGCCAAAATTAGAGCATAAGGCCATCGTTGTATTGAGTAATAATGACGGATGTATTATTGCTAGATCAAATGAAGCTAAAGCTTTTGGTATAAAAATGGGTGAGCCATATTTCAAAGTTAAAGAGCTGCTTAATGACAAATCAATAGTGGTTAAATCGTCAAACTACCCGTTGTACGGAGACATGTCATCCAGGGTTATGAAGATAATTTCTCAGTACTCTCCTGTGCAAGAAGTGTATTCAATTGATGAGAGTTTTATTGATTTGTCTGGATTTTCAATGAACTTAAACAGCTACATGCAAACACTCAAACAACAAGTCAAAACATGGACTGGAATTCCTGTTTGCGTTGGTTTGGGTAGTACCAAATTAAGGGCAAAGTTGGCCAATCATATTGCAAAAATTTACCCTAGATTTAACGGTGTATTTGATATTGATAAATTATCAGAACACAGATTTGAAAAGCTACTGCACTCTCTTGAAGTGAAAGAGCTTTGGGGTATTGGAAAGAAGAGTGCTGATAAGTTAAATAGGATCAATATCAATACGGCGCTAGATTTCTATCAGGCAGATATTGGAATTATTGAAACCTTATTGGGTGTTAATGGTAAGCGTCTATATAGAGAATTGTACGGCCACTCTTGCTTGCAAATAGAGCAAATATCACCTCCAAGAAGGCAGATTGTATCTTCTCGTTCGTTTGGTTCTGAGCTTAGTGATTATCAGGATGTTAATCAAGCATTAAGCACTTTAGCAAGGCAAGCTGTTATTAAGATGAAGAGACAATCTCTTGCAACTACCTCGGTTAGTGTTTTTATACAAACCAACCCCTTTAGTCGATACTCTTCTTGTATTAGCTTATCAAAAACAATTGGCATGAGTGTGCCTGTTAGTGATGAGTCGATTTTAATTCCACTGGTGTCAAAAACTCTTGAGCAGATGTATGAATCTGGCTATCAGTTTTATAAGGGAGGTGTTATGTTGAGTAATTTAACACCTGATAAATCACAGCAAGATTTATTTACTCAGGAAAGTAAAACATCTAAATTTTATTCCCAACATCCCTATGGAAATTTAATACAATATGCAAGTGAATTGGGTAATAATAAATGGCGTTCAAAAGCAGATTTTATTTCTGATAGATATACAACAAATTGGAATGAGCTGCTTAGCATCTAACACTACAGAGTAACAATGAAAACACAGAAAAATTTAGACAAAAGTCTAGCGTTAATACAGCAATATATTGAAACTGATCAAGCTCAAGAGTTGTTGCTTTTGGAGCTACTTAAGAGTGCAGATAAGTTGGATGAAGGCGCAAAACAATCTTGCATTGAAATGGTTCACAAGTTGGGTGGACCATGTAACCACTATTTTGATTTAACCGATGCCATTAACGGAGATGGCTAAACTACACTTTTTTAAATAAGAAGTAATTGAAGTGTTGAGTCATGCCATTTGGGTGTGGATGAGCTTCAGAAGTAGAATTTATCAATTTAAACTGATCGCCTAATAATTGAGTAATTTTATTAACATCATATTGAACAATATCTAGTTCAGAGCATTGTTTAGGGCCTTCTGGAGAGAAAGTCGCTAGTAAAAAAAATCCATCTTTTTCAAGATATTTTTCAAGCTTTTTAATATAAGTTTGTTGATCATTTGGATCGGTTAAAAAATGAAATACTGCACGATCATGCCAAAGTTTGAATGTAGTCTTTGGTTCAAAATCTAGAATATTTTCATTGTAAAAATTAAGTTTTCCATGATACGACTTAAGTCGATCTTTGCAAGCATTTAATGCTGTGGTTGAAAGCTCTAGTAAGCTAAGATTATCAAAGCCTTTTTTTAGCAGGTTATCAGCCAAAATAGACACACCACAGCCCACATCAATAATGGCATCATCTTGCTTGATACTCTCAGTAATCCAGTCATAAGAGATGGTTGAGCGCGCTTGAAACCAGCTTACTTTTTCGTGATCTTTGGTTTTGTAAACCTCATCCCAATGCGTAAATTTACTTGTCATGAATTAGGTGTTTATAATGAATGAATATTTTGAATTATAGGCTATTACATGAGAATTCTACATACAATGTTGCGCGTTGGAGATTTAGACAAATCAATTGCTTTTTATACACAAGTTTTGGGCATGGAATTGTTACGTCAAAAGGACTACCCCAAGGGAAAATTTACTTTAGCTTTTTTAGGTTACGGCCCCGAAGCAGAGCATCCAGCAATAGAACTAACCCATAACTGGGGTGAGAATAATTATGAAATTGGCAATGGTTTTGGCCATATTGCTATTAATGTTGATGATGTTTATAAAGCCGTTGAAAGAGCTAAAGAACAAGGTGCTAAAGTGATTAGAGAGGCCGGCCCTATGAGTGCGGGTACAACGATCGTGGGGTTTTTAAAAGATCCTGATGGTTATGAGATAGAATT
>DTUI01000033.1:0-4676 GCA_012964205.1 Candidatus Thioglobus sp. | reverse complement strand
TGGGCAATAGTATTAATATCTGCATATTCTAGCTCGCCACCAATAGGTATGCCGTGCGCAATACGAGTAATTTTTACATCGAATTGCTTGGCCATATTGCTAATATAGTGCGCTGTTACTTCACCTTCAACAGTGGCATTAGTTGCAAGAATAATTTCAGATACAGAGTCATTCGAGAGTTTTTGCTCTAGGTCGTCTAGACCAAGCTCGCTAGCGCCAATGCCATCGATTGGAGATAAATAACCACTCAATACGAAATACATACCCCTGTACACGCCGCTTTGCTCAATGGCGTGAATATCTGTTGGCGTTTCAACAATACAAAGTTGAGAGTTATCACGCGTCGTGTTGGCACAAATATTGCAAATTTCCTTCTCGCTCAACGTTCTACAAGAGTGGCAATTCTGAACATGCTCCATCGCATCAACCAACGCTTTGGCAAGCTCGAATCCACCGTTACGATTACGCTCAAGCAGGTGATAGACAAAGCGCTGGGCCGTCTTACTGCCGACACCAGGCAATGCGCAAAAGGCTTTATTAAGGGATTCAATCATGGTTATTTAAAATGGTAAATTCATGCCACCAGGTAAGCTCATGCCACCGGTAACACCTTTCATTTTGGTGGCTGACATGTCAGAGATTTGCTTGGTCGCATCATTCATAGCAGTTAAGATTAAATCCTCTAGCATATCTTTATCATCCATTACCGCATCATCAATTTTGATATGAGTTGCTAGATGTTCGCCATTAATGCTGATTTCAACTGCGCCACCAGCCGCCTTACCAGTTGCACTAAGTAATTTAATCTCTTCTTGAGCTTTTTGCATATTATCTTGCATTTGCTGGGCTTTTTTCATCATGCCAGCCATTCCACCTTTGAACATAAATTACTCCGTAGTTAGTGTTTGGTTATTTCTCGAATTGAATTGACATCAACTCTTGCGTTGAAAGTTTTTTCTAATTTTTGCACAATTTCATCGCTTAAAAACTCCTGCTGAATGGTAGCTAAATATTGATTATTTGCCTGAGTTTCTTTTTGTGCAAGTGTTTGCTCTGCTGGCTTATCAAGATTGACTACTAAGGTTAATTCAGTATAGGTAGCCCTTAGACTTTCTAATATACTTTTTTGTACATGCTCACTTAATAAATTGGCAAACTGAGTGTCAAGTGTTAGCGTTAGTGTGTTGTTTGCTAATGAGTCAAATACAGTATTTTTAATTAACATTTTTGCCCCACCTACAAAACTGATCGACAGAATGAGTGCTTCCCATTCTTGTTGATTGGCGAGTGTTAGTTGGGTATTTGGGGCTGGTTTTGTGGCTTCTTCAGCCTTGGGCTGTTCCACTTGAATTGGATTTTTAGGAGTTTCTTTGGTTGGGCTTGGCTGTGACCTAGGTGTGATTTTTAGAGTTTTTTTTTCCGTAGATGGTGTGTTGTTTAGTTCACTATGAAATGCCAACATTCTAAGTAACGTCATCTCAAAGCCAATTTGCTCACTTGGCGATAATGACATATCCTTAACACCATTAATAGCCATCTGATAAAAGATCTGTAAATCTTGATTACTGATGTTATCAGCCAACTCTTGAATATCAGATTCAACATCATCTTTAATAATTTGCGCCAATGATATTTGATGAAATAACGAACTTAGATCTTTAAGGGCGTTGGTTAGATTTTCACCACGATGGGATAAGTTTCTAATAAATTCAATCACCGATTTTGCATCTTGATTAAACAGGTGTTTAGCCAAAGTGATAATATCATCATGATGCACTAGGCCAAGCATGGCTTTGATATCTTTACTGGTTACCGTGCCTTTGCCATAAGAAATAGATTGATCAAGCAGACTAAGTGCATCACGCATTGAGCCATCGCCAAATTTAGCAATCTGACTTAATGCAGGCTCTTCATAACTCAAGCCCTCAGCATCCATAATAAACTTAAGCTGACCTAGAATCTCTTCGTGTGTAAGCTGCTGCAAAGTAAACTGCAGGCAACGCGATAACACTGTTATTGGTAATTTTTGCGGATCAGTTGTTGCTAGTAAAAATTTTACATGCTCAGGTGGCTCTTCAAGCGTTTTAAGTAGGGCGTTAAAACTACTTTTTGAGAGCATGTGTACTTCATCAATCAAGTAGATTTTGTAGCGATTTTTAGTCGGCATGTACTGTGCATTTTCCAGCAGTTCACGCATGTTATCAACACCTGTATGTGACGCTGCATCGAGCTCAATTAGATCAACTGATTGGCCTTTGTCAATCTCAATACAAGTAGCACATGTGCCACAAGGTGTTGAGCTTACACCAGCTTCACAATTGATAGATTTAGCAAAGATACGCGCAATGGTAGTTTTACCGACACCACGTGTTCCGGTAAATAAGAAGCCGTGATGTAAGCTGTTTGCGTCAAGCGCGTTGACTAGGGTCTTTTTAGCATGAGTTTGCCCAACCAATTCGCCAAACGTATGCGGGCGATATTTGCGTGCTAGGACTTGATAATGGTCACTCATATTAAAAGATTTAATTTAAAAGTGGCAGCACCTAGAATAACATCCAACACATGAAAAAACTACTACCGTTGCTTCCTTCCGGATCTGGCGGGGTTTGTAATCATTCATTGAAGGCGCACCCTAAGCGCTACCAAAATTTATTTTACGCGAATTGAGTGCTGAAATTTTTCAATTATTTCAATCATTAAAATAAAAAATAGCAAATAATGAAAATGACATATTAAATCAAATTGGTATGTTAATTTTTGAATTTATTTGTGTATAAAGCCTATTAAAACGACTTTAAATAGCTTTTTTTTTGAGAAAAGTATTGTTAATTGGCTTAATAAGCAATGGAATGAGGATTTACAGCTTTATTTTTAAAGAATTTTAGAATTTTTACGAATGAATGGTTTTTTTAGGTGTTATTAGCCTTTTCTAAGCGCTCAGGCGTGCCAATATCTTGCCAATAGCCTTGATGATGTTCGCCACTGAGTTGATTGTTATCAATTGCTTCTTTTAGCAAAGGGTAAAGCGCTAGCTTGCCTTGGACTTGTAGGTGATTTTTGAAAAAATCAGGATGATATATGCCAATACCTGAAAAAGTTAAGTTTTTATCTTTTATCAGTGTAATTCTTTGATTATCTATAAGGGTGAAATCACCTTCTGGATTATGATCAGGATTGTTAATTAATGCTAAATGGGCAAGTGAGCCTGTTGGTAAGCTTAATTTTGATAAATCATAATCACATAAAACATCAGAATTAATCACTATAAAAGGCTGACTTTCTAATCCTCCTAGAGGATTGCCATTTGACACCAATAGTGGCAGCGCCTTAATAATGCCGCCAGCAGTTTCTAACGCATCTGATGATTCATCACTATAAGTAATATTAACGCCAAAATTTTCCCCATTTTTTAAGTGCGCTTTAATTTGCTCACCAAGATATGAAATGTTGATGACAATATCGGTAATATTAGCTCTTTTGAGTGCGTTAATTGCATGTTCAATCAGTGCAATTCCTTTGACTTTAATCAGTGGTTTTGGGGTGTTTTTGGTAAGTGGCATCATACGCTCACCTCTGCCAGCGGCAAGAATCATCGCCTTCACAAAAGCGCCTTTAAAAATGCAAACTCAGGATATTTATCAGCCATTTGTAAGGTGTACTTCTTAACCAGAGGGATGTTATCTAAATACTGATTTTTTCCATCACGCAGTGAAAGACGCATAAAAATTCCTAAAATTTTAAGATGGCGTTGCAAACCCATGAGATCGAATTGTTTTTCAAATTCGTCAAAGCTGTTGGTGTTATTTGTTTGGGTGTGATAATAACCCAGTAGGGCGGTTAAATCATGCTGACTAAGCTCAAAATAAGCATCTTTAAGTAGTGATACTAAATCGTAAGTGTTTGAGCCAATGACCGCATCTTGAAAGTCAATCACTGAAATATTGCTATTGGTGATCATTAGATTTCTACAATGGTAATCACGGTGAACAAAAACTTGTGGTGAGTTGAGTGAGTTTTGCACTAATTGATCAAATAGCTGGTGTAATTTGTCCAGCGATTGTTGGCTAGTATTTTTTGGTAAATACCAATCAATCAACAAGTTTAATTCGGTTTTTAATAGTGCTTCATCATATTGACTTAGCGTTTGATCTTGTAAATCAATTGCTTGAATCTTAATTAATTCGTCAATCGCCAGTTTGTATAATGCTAGTTTATTAGACTTATTAAGTGCTTGTAGAAAGGTTTTACTACCTAAATCTTCAATTAGTAAGAAGCCAAGATCTAAATCTTTGTCAATAATTTTTGGCGCATGAATGTTGTTATTGCGTAACAATTCAGCAATTTCTACAAATCGTTCAGAGTTTTCTTTTTCAGGCGGTGCATCCATTGCAATGAAAGAGAGGTTACTACGCTCAATACGAAAATATCGACGAAAACTGGCGTCGTCACTTGCTGTTGAAAGTGTAAAGTTAGCATCATCAAAGAAGATTTCCAGCCAATCTTCTAGCTGGTCTAATCTTAAATCATACATGCTTTAAGCCCTGATAATAATCATATACTTGTGGCCAATATTTGCCGATTACACCATTGTTAATTAATTGATTATCAACCTGAACAATGGGCATTACCTCACGGGTTGAGCTGGAGATCCACACTTCATCGGCTGATAAAAGCTC
>DTUI01000032.1 GCA_012964205.1 Candidatus Thioglobus sp. | reverse complement strand
CGCTAAGTATCTGTGTGACTATATTCTCGTAATACATCTACAATTTGTACACTGTGGGGCTTATACCATTTATTTTGAATATTGGCATACTCTAAATCATCTTTCCAACGCTTAATGTCTTCGTTGTTTTCGGACGTCAACTTACAGTTTATGCAGTTATATTGGCCAATGGCCAAATCACGCATTTTAGTAGCCGCTAGATACCAGTTATTTTAATTTTTAAGTAGATATAACGGCGTACATTTTATTAACCGTTCACTTGAAGATCTTGGAAAATTTGATGGACATTATTACCATTACTATCAACAGCAACAGCGACTGGCATATCTTCCACCTCAAATTCATAAATAGCTTCCATACCCATGTCTTCAAATGCAATTATTTTGGCTTTTTTAATAGACTTGGAAATTAAGTATGCCGCACCACCTACAGCAATCAGATAGGTAGCCTTGTGATTTTTAATACTATTAGCCGTTTCATTGCCACGCTCAGCTTTTCCGATCATACCTAGAATATTGGTATTTTCTAGCATCATATCTGTAAATTTATCCATACGTGTTGCTGTGGTTGGGCCTGCAGGACCAATCACTTCATCACCAACGGCGTCCACTGGCCCTACATAATAGACAAACTTATTATCAAAATCAACCCCTTTTGGCAGGCCTTTACCTTCATCCAGCATGTGTTTAAGTCGCGCATGCGCTCCATCTCGTCCAGTAATAATCGTACCTGTTAATAGTAATGTATCACCTATATTCCACTCACCCATTTGTTCGCGTGTTAGCGTGTTAAGATCGATGTGCTTGTATTTTGAATAATCCATTTCCAGTTCAGGATAAATACTCATATCCACTTTTGGTAATTGCGCCACGCCTGATCCGTCTAATGAGAAATGTAAATGCCTAGTGGCAGCGCAATTTGGAATTATGGCAACCGCCTGCGAAGCAGCGTGTGAAGGGTAATCTTTAATCTTAACATCAAGTACAGTAGTTAGTCCGGTTAAGCCTTGCGCACCAATACCTAGATTATTAATTTTATCCATTAACTCTAGGCGCATTTTTTCAATATTAGTTTGATTGCTCTTTTGTGCAACTTCAACAATATCAATCGGATCCATTAAGCTTTCTTTAGCCATAAGCATGGCTTTTTCTGCTGTACCGCCCACACCAATACCAATAATACCTGGCGGACACCAGCCAGCACCCATGGTGGGAATCATCTTTATCACCCAGTCGGAAACATTATCATCTGGTGCAAGCACTGCGAATTTTGCCTTATTTTCAGAGCCACAACCCTTGGCAGCTACAATGAATTTCAGCACATCACCTTTAACCACTTTCATATGAATAACTGCAGGAGTATTGTCTTTAGTATTGGTTCGTGAAAATAATGGATCAGTGACAATAGAGGCGCGCAGTGGGTTATCTGCAAATGTAAATGCACGCCTAACACCTTCGTTGATCATTTCCTCTAAGGATAAATCAGCCTCCCAAGAAACATCCATACCCACTTCAACAAAAACGTTGATAATGCCGGTATCTTGGCACATTGGCCTTTGCCCTAATGCGGCCATTTTTGAATTAATTAGAATTTGGGCGATGGCATTTTTAGCACTATCGTGTGTTTCTTTTTCATACGCTGATGTCATTGCACGAATAAAATCAGGCGAATGATAATACGAGATATACTGCAAAGCCGAAAAGACGCTTTCAATGACATGTTCTTGCTGAATTTTCATATTGAAATTACTCCGATGATTGTTGTATTTTTTGCCAATTATTTATAGTATTATATCTCTTTATTTCATCAATAATTAATCAGGAATTTTTATGTTTGATTTTTTTAAAGCTCAAAGCCTTTCAATTGATTTAGGCACTGCTAATACGCTAATTCACATGGATGGCCAGGTTGTTTTAAACGAGCCTTCAGTAGTTGCCATTCGCCAGGATAAAGGCTCAATGGAAGCCACGGTTATTGCAGTGGGTCAAGATGCTAAAAACATGCTGGGCAGAACGCCTGGATCAATTGAAGCTATTCGACCAATGAAAGATGGTGTAATTGCTGATTTTAAAGTCACTGAAAAAATGCTACAACATTTCATTCGCAAAGTGTTGCGTTCGGGTTTTTTCTCACCCAGCCCAAAGGTTTTGATTTGTGTTCCTTGTGGCGCCACTCAAGTTGAGCGTCGTGCTATTAAAGAAAGCGCCGTTGGCGCAGGTGCACGTGACGTCTACTTAATTGAAGAGCCGATGGCTGCCGCACTAGGTGCTGGCATGGCTATTGAAGAAGCATCAGGCGCTATGGTTATTGATATTGGTGGTGGCACAACAGAAATTGCTATCATGTCTTTAAATGGTATTGTTTATTCTGATTCATTGCGTGTAGGTGGTGATGTATTTGATGATACTATCGTTAGATTTGTTCGTCGCGAACACGGCATTATTATTGGCCCTGCTACTGCAGAGCAAATTAAAGAAGAGGTGGGTTCAGCTTTTAAAACCAATGTTGTTAAAAAAATCGAATTCAGAGGTAGAGATGTTGCAAAAGGTATTCCAGTAAGTTTTGAAATTACCAATACTGAAATACTAGGTGCTCTACAAGAGCCATTAAAAACCATTCTTAGCTCGGTCAGAACTGCACTAGAAAAAACACCACCTGAGTTAAGCTCTGATATTGCTGAAAATGGCTTGGTACTTACAGGTGGTGGCGCCTTGCTAGATGGTCTTGATAAGCTTATCAACCAGGAGACAAATCTACCAGTACGAGTTGCTGATGATCCGTTAACCTGTGTTGCGCGTGGTGGTGGTGTTGCGCTTGATATGATTAGCAAGCACAACATGGGATTCTTGGCAGCCGAATAAATAAATTCGTCATTCAATCAGGGTAAGAGATAATGAATTTTCTTAAAATTTTTATCCCGATTATTGTCGCCATATTTCTAATTCTGTTCGACTATAAGTTTTCTTACCTCAACCAACTAAGACAAAGTGTTGCAACAGCAATCTCTCCCATTTATATGGTCGTCAGCTTGCCAGGCAAGCTTTACACTTGGATTGATGAGCAAGGAACCTCCAAAGATCAACTTCTAAATAACAATCAAAACCTTAACTCTGAGCTACTAAAGCTTCAGGTAAGGCTGCAACAAAGAGATGCATTAATTTTAGAAAACAAAAAACTTAATACTCTACTTGAGTCAAGCTACACACTTGATCAAAACACATTTACCATAGCTCGAATTGAACAAGTGAGTCGCTCCCGATTAAAAAAACAAATCACCATTAACAAGGGTAGTAACGATCACCTGAAAGTTGGTCAAATAGCCTTGGGCGCTAATGGCATTATTGGTCAAATTACACAAGTAACCCCTACCAATGCTAGCATCTTAATGGCGAGCGACCCAACCCAACATATCCCTGTTAAGAATGCTAGAAATGGTATTCAAGGTGTTAGTCAGGGTGTGGCTGAAAATCAATTTTTGATCCGAATTAAGTTTATTGAGTCTGATTTAGATATTCAAATTGATGACATATTTCTTAGTAGTGCACTGGGTGGGAAGTTCCCTAACGGATATCCATTAGGAAAGGTTATTCATGTTGAGCAACATACAGATGAATCTTTCTTGCATATTGTATTAGAGCCTATTCAGCAAACTCAAAATCTAGAATTTGTGATCATTTTGGAGGAGCAATGACTACTCAGAGACCATATTTCTTCTTGTTGAAGATAACCTTATTTTCTCTCATTCTTAGCGCCCTGCCTCTTAATGAAACCATTCTAGATGCTTCCCCTTTTTGGATGTTTTTATTGTTTAGCTATTGGCTAGTTTACTTTCCAGTCAAGGGTAGTCTTTTTATCGCATTAATCTTAGGCGTAATATTAGACATATTACAAGGGGATATTCTTGGTCAAAATGCTTTGGCACTGATTTTGGCCAGTTTATTTATTAGCAATGTTAAGCAATCTTTTTATGTGTCCAATTTAAGCACTCAACAGGTTTATATTTTTCTAGCAAGTGGCATTTATTTTAGTTTTTTCTTTTCTATTCATTTATTAGTACACGGCTTTAATGACAACTACTACTTACTATTAACTCCATTAACAAGTGCTATTGCCTGGCCTGTAGTGCGTTATTTTCTAGGTAAATGTAAGCATCAATAAGCATGGATAGTATTAGTAACACTCAGCTTGAAAACTCACTCCTATCTTCACGATTAAAGCTGGCCTTAATATTTATTTTCCTACTTACATCGGTGTTACTGGTACGTATTTATAATCTGCAAGTTGTGAATCATGAGTTTTATCAAGAAGAGGCACTTGGTAATCAAATGCGTAGCTTGCCCATTACACCTAATAGAGGTAAGATTTACGATCGAAACGGTATTTTATTGGCAACCAACCTACTTACCTACCAACTAACCCTTACTCCTGAAAAAGTTGATAATATCAGCAAGACACTTCTTCAACTTGAGCGGCTTAATTTTATTAATGAAAATGACATTAAGGCTTATTATAAAAAAAGAAAGCGTTTTCTAAAATTCCATAATATCCCCATTAAGCATAATCTGAGTAAGGCCAAAGTAGCTCAATTTTTGGTTAGCAATCAGTTTCCAGGTGTTGATATTGAGTCTTATTTTCATCGAGTTTATCCGCATGAATCTTCTAGTGTGCATGCACTTGGCTACGTCTCTAGAATGAATAAAAAAGAGTCGCTACTATACGATAAAGAGAATTATTCCGGCACTTTATTTGTGGGCAAGGTTGGCATTGAAAAACAATATGAAAACCTCCTACATGGACGTACCGGCATTAAACAAATAGAGCGTAATGTTAGTGGTCGTGTTGTTGATACAAAAATAATTACCCCTGCCACCGCTGGAAAAAATTTATACCTAAGTCTTGATTTGGATATGCAGAAAAAAGCTGAATCTGCACTCAAAGGAAAACGTGGCTCTATTGTAGTTGTCGATGTGCGTAATGGCGAAGTATTAACCTTAGTTAGCACCCCTATTTACAATCCTAACTGGTTTGTAAATGGAATATCTCATGCTAATTACAATCAACTACGAAATTCCAAAGACATTCCTCAGTTAAATCGAGCGGTTCAAGGGCTTTATCCGCCTGGATCGACTGTCAAGCCAATGGTTGCATTAGCAGGCCTTGAAGAGGGAGTTATTACCAATGAAAGTAAGACATTTTGCCCAGGCTATTACAAACTACCTAATGTCAAAAGAAAGTTTAACGACTGGAAACGCACTGGACATGGTCATGTCGATGTAAAAGATTCACTCGCCCAATCTTGTGATGTATTTTTTTACGATCTAGCCAACAAAATGGGTATTGATAAATTACATGATAATCTAGATCTATTTAACTTTGGGCGTAAAACAGGCATTGATATCCCGGGTGAACAAGGTGGCATCATGCCTTCAAAATCTTGGAAAAAAATCAATCGAAATGAGCCTTGGTATCGAGGAGAAACACTCATTGCCGGCATTGGCCAGGGATTTATGACATCTAGCCCATTACAACTTGCTGTTGCCACTGCCGCACTTGCTAATAAAGGTGAAATATTCCAGCCAACCCTTCTCAAAGCTACTCAATCACCAGGCGATTCCATCATTACCATTGATAATAAACGCAGTAAACAAATACCTATTAAAGACATTCATAATTGGGAAGATGTTATTGAGGGTATGAAAATGACAATTTACGCACCCAAGGGTACAGCTAGACGACTCAATAAAGGCTTAACTTATACACTTGCAGGAAAAACAGGAACAGCTCAAGTCTTTGGACTAGACCCTGAGGAGCAATATATTGCAGAAAAATACGAAGAAAAGCTTAGAGATCATGCCCTATTCACTGGCTTTGCACCCATTAACAATCCAGAAATTGCTATTGCTATTATTGTGGAAAATGCCGGTAGTGGCAGTTCAAAAGCAGCGCCGCTAGCACGTGAAGTGCTTGATGTTTATTTTAACAAGCAGTTATCCAATCGCTTGGCGCAATAGCACCTCATCAATCGGAAATTTCAACATAGCGTCCATTCTATATCTAGCCTTTAATTGGTCTAACTGTGGCTGATTTAAGTCGTCATATAAAATCACAATTTTAGCTAGAGGTGAATTCCCCTCTAGAGTTGCTAACAAAGATTCAATATTACTCACCCGATCTCGAAATTCAGGATTGTGGCTAAATTCTGCCACCAATACTTGATAGCTATTTTTCTTAGCCAGCTTAGTCGCCTTACGCTGAGAATCCTCAAAATCAACTTTAAATCCTTGCTCGACAAACATTGATGTGAAATCTTCAAAGCCACCCTCATCAACAAAAAATAACAGATTTTTACTCATGATTCTGAATTCTGTAATTGATAAAATCCTTGTTTAAATTCGGAAAATTTGTTATCTTCAATTGCTTGACGCATTTGCGCCATTAAATCTTGATAATAATACAGATTATGAATGGTGTTTAGTCTAGCACCTAAAATTTCATTCTTTCGTTGCAAATGATGCAAATAAGATTTGGTATAGTTCTGACAGGTGTAACAACCACAACGCTCATCTAGTGTTGAAACATCAAGCTTGTATTGTGCGTTACGAATTTTAACAATCCCTACAGAAGTAAACAAATAACCATTTCTGGCATTTCTTGTTGGCATCACACAATCAAACATATCTATTCCGCGCTCAACTGCCTCAACCAAATCACTCGGCGTACCCACGCCCATTAAGTACCTTGGTTTTTCCTCTGGAAGCTCGTCTGGTAAATAATCTAGCACCTTGATCATTTCTTCTTTTGGCTCTCCAACACTTAAGCCACCAATAGCATAACCGTCAAAGCCAATCTCGACCAATGCTTTTGCAGACTCTTGACGCAAGTCTTTAAACATGCCACCTTGAACAATACCAAACAAGGCATTAGTGTTATTGAGCTTATTGTGCTCAGACTTTGATCGCTTTGCCCAGCGAAGCGATAATTGCATGGATTGATCGGCTGTTGGCTTATCAGCAGGATAAGGCGTGCACTCGTCAAAAATCATAACAATGTCTGAGCCTAATTTATGTTGAATTTGTAAAGATTCTTCAGGACCCATAAAAATTTTATCGCCATTTTTAGGCGATCTAAATTCAACACCCTCTTCGCTAATTTTTCTCATAGCACCAAGACTAAACACCTGAAAACCACCTGAATCTGTCAATATTGGACCTTGCCAGTGCATAAAATTATGCAAATCACCATGTGCTTCAATTACTTCAGTGCCCGGGGTGATAGCCAAATGAAAAGTATTTCCTAGGACTATTTGAGCGCCTAAATCTATTACTTCTTCTGGTGTCATTGCTTTGACAGTACCATAAGTGCCTACCGGCATAAAGGCGGGTGTTTGCACTTCTCCACGCTCAAAAACCATTTTTCCGCGACGTGCTTTATTATCTGTATTTTTTAACTCAAATTTCATAGGTACCTTATTAGTATGTATTACTCAAGAATGCTGAGAATCAATTTGTAAATCCCAAAGTTTGGCGTATTCGCCCTGAGCCTTTAACAGCTCTTCGTGTGAGCCACTCTCTTGTATGCCACCATTTCCTAAAACTATAATTTTATCACTATCAACAATAGTAGATAATCGATGAGCAATTACCAGCGTTGTATGCTGCTGACTAACTGAATTTAACGCCCTCTGCACCATTTGTTCAGAATATGAATCTAGTGCTGAGGTGGCCTCATCAAAAATCAAAATAGGTGGATTTTTTAACAGCACCCTAGCAATTGCCAAGCGCTGCTTCTCTCCGCCAGAAAGCTTAAGCCCACGCTCGCCAACACGCGAATCATACCCTTGTGGCAATTGCTCAATAAATTGATCGATAAAGGCTAGTTTAGCAGCTGTTTTTACTTCATCGCTAGTAGCACCTTGCTTGCCATAAGCAATGTTGTAATAGATACTCTCATTAAACATGACCGTATCTTGGGGTACAACACCCATAGCTTTCTGGACCGAACTTAGATCTAACTGTTTAATATTTTGACCATCAATTAAAATTTCACCAGACTCAACATCATAAAATCTAAACAGAAGTTTTGCCAAGGTTGATTTTCCAGAGCCTGAAGCGCCAACAATGGCCACCTTTTGTCCAGGGCTAATATCAAAACTGATATCTTTCAATACTGATTCTTTGCCAGAATATGCAAATGTAACATTCTTAAACTCGATTTTTCCTTGGTCAACCTTAAGTAATGGTGCGTTCTTATCACTCTTAATTTTTGGTTTTTTATCAAGTAAATTAAACATGTTATTCATGTCAATAAAGTTGTGTTTGATTTGTCGATAGACAATACCTAGTGATCCCAACGGCATAAATAATTGCAATAATAGCGCCTGAATCATGATCATGTCGCCTAAGCTTAATTGTTGTGCCACAACCCCTTCGGCAGCCATAATCAAAACCATAGTTACACCAACAGCAATGACCGCCCCTTGAACAAAATTAAGCGCCGTCATTGAAGTGAAACTCTTGGTAGCAACATTCTCCCAGCGCGTCATAGTGTCTTCATAGCGCTTAACTTCAAACTCTTCTTGATTAAAATATTTAACCGTTTCATAGTTAATTAAGCTATCGACTGCATGGGTATTTGCTTCTGACTGCATGTCATTCATTTGATAACGATACTTCATGCGCCAAGTTGTAATCGCAAGCGTTAAACCAATATAAAACACAACTGTTGCCAATGAAATACCTGCAAAAAAAACATCGTAGTTAATCCACAATAAACCAATAACTAAGCAAATTTCAAAAAATGAAGGCAAGATATTAAATACAAAAATGGACAGCAACGTAGAGACACTTTGCGTACCTCGATCGATATCTCGGGTAATACCGCCAATTCTTCTATCTAAATGAAAAGACAAGTCAAGTGTATGTAAATGTTTAAACACACCAAGTGCGATCAAATGCATGGCATGGTAGCGAACTTTGGCAAAAATAGCATCTCTAAGTTCATTAAATAATGAGCTAGACAATCTTAACATTCCATAAGCAAAGAGCAAGCCCAATGGCAATATTAACACAACATTAGTTTGATCTAGACCATCTACGATTTCTTTAAGAACCACAGGAACGGCAACATTAGCCAGCTTGGCAGAGATCAAGAAAATAGTAGCTAAAATAACTCGAGCACGCATTTCCAGAAGATATGGCAATAACTTCTTTAAAACCTTTATATCTTGAGTTTTAAAGTCGTAAGCTTGTGTTGGTTTTTCAGTACCGTGCATCGTTCATTGGGTGATCTTTAGGTACGATAGCGCCTTTTTCTAGTGCTATTTCTACAATTTCATTGCCACGGAATTGAGCTGGATTTTGCAATAATTCTTGCTGCCAAAAAGAATGCATTTCACACATTTGTGGATGCGTATGATTACAACCTAAAATATGGAATGAGCAGTCGCCTACCTTCCAAGGACCATCACCAGTGATTTCACCTTCGATCAGATGAATGCTGTAAGTGGGGTCTTTTTCCCAAAAAATCTCAAAATAGAGTACGCCTTGAGGATGTTGAAATAAGTTTTCAATAACACGCACTTCTCCATTCGGATATTTAATATATAGCGGCGAACGCATAGATAATAATTTATGCGGTTTTAAATGATTCGCTAATGTGCTCAAAATTAAATCCTCTTGATTGTAAAAAACGCTGTTGCTTGGCTTTTTGTGTGAAGTCAGTTGGCGCCTCTTGGCCAAATTTACGCTCACGTATCTGCCGTGCTAATGTGTAAAAATCATAGTCAGATAAATCAAATTGTGTAATGCCGCGTTGCTTTAAATCGACACTAATTTTAATTGGACCCTTGCCTTGATTAAAGCGCATTTGAATAAAATCAGCTGAAAATCGATCATCACTTTGGTAGTTCTGCTCTATTAAAGTTTCGATCGATGCTTCGATATCGTCTTGCTCAAATTCTTTAGTACTCAGCTTTTGCGTTAATTCAAAAACTGAGTGTTCGCGCCTGACCAGCATGCGCATTGCAGCTGCATAACATTTTTGCTTATCAGCTGTCGTCACTACCGCTCATAAGTTTTTCACGAATTTTAGCTTCGACTCTTTGACTTAACTCAGTATGCTCTTTTAAGTAATCTCTTGCATTATCCTTACCTTGGCCAATTCGCTCACCTTCAATACTGTACCAAGCACCTGCTTTTTCCACAAAGCCGTGCTTAACACCAAGATCAATAATTTCACTTTCAAGAGAAATGCCCTCGTTATAAAGGATCTGAAATTCAGCCTGCTTGAAAGGTGGTGCAACTTTATTTTTCAATACTTTAACACGTGTTTCATTACCTAAAATTTCATCGCCTTTTTTAATCGCACCAATACGACGAATATCAAGACGTACCGAAGCATAAAACTTCAGTGCATTACCACCCGTTGTGGTTTCAGGATTACCGAACATAACGCCAATCTTCATACGTAGCTGGTTAATGAAAATCACCATAGTATTAGTTTTCTTAATATTTGAGGTTAGCTTTCTAAGCGCTTGAGACATTAGTCGCGCTTGCAAGCCCATGTGTGATGCGCCCATTTCACCTTCAATTTCTGCTTTTGGCGTCAACGCAGCAACCGAGTCAATAACGATAATATCAACACTGCCAGAACGCACTAACATATCGGTAATCTCTAACGCTTGCTCACCAGTATCTGGCTGAGAGATTAACAACTCATCAGTATCAACCCCTAAACGTTTAGCATACCGAGGATCTAGCGCATGTTCTGCATCAATAAATGCTGCAGTGCCGCCTAATTTTTGCATCTCAGCAATAACATGTAGTGTTAATGTTGTCTTACCAGAAGATTCAGGGCCGTAAATTTCAATCACCCTACCTCTTGGCAAGCCACCAATACCAAGTGCCACATCCAAACTCAAACTACCCGTAGAAACAGCTTCGATATCTACATGAGCGCCTTCATCACCCAAAAACATAACTGAACCCTTGCCAAACTGCTTATCGATCTGTGCTAAAGCCACCTTAAGTGCTTGTTTTTTCTGTTCATCCATGTCATTACTCCCGGGTAAAATATGATTAATTAATTTGACAATTATATCTGAAATATTGTGGCAACTTTTTCAATAAACGACACTCAAAATATGGACTTGGCGCTCAAGCTTGCAAGGCTTGGTATGCATGGCGTTGGTGCTAATCCGATGGTCGGCTGTGTGATTGAAAAAAATGGAAAAATAATTACTCAAGGTTATCATCAAATTTTTGGTGATGCTCACGCTGAAATTAACGCCTTGGATCAAATCAATCATCAAGCTGATGATGCTACGTTATATGTCACATTAGAGCCCTGCTCACATCAAGGGAAAACACCACCATGTGCTCAGGCAATTATCAATTCAGGTGCCAGTAAAGTTATCATTGCAACTCTCGATCCCAATCCTTTGGTTTCTGGACAAGGTGTTTCTATGCTTGAAGCTGCTGGCATCATTGTGCAGGTTGGACTGTTAGAAGATCAAGCTGTTACGCTTAATCGTGGCTTTATGACACGCATGAAGTATGGACGTCCTTTTGTTACTTGCAAAATTGCCACAAGCCTTGATGGAAAAACATCTATGAGCTCAGGTGAAAGTAAGTGGATTACAGGTGAAAATGCCAGAAAAGATGTGCAAAAACTTAGGAGTACACATCAAGCCATTATGACTGGATCTGGCACAATACTTGCGGACAATCCATCAATGACACTACGTCAAGACGGCGTTGATTTTTCACCGCTAAGAATTGTGATTGATGGCAAGCATCAAATTACAGATACTGCTCTTAATATTTTTTCAGACAATGCTCCAACTCAAGTGTTTAATACTAGTAATACAAAATTAGACGACAATGGAAAGCTTGACTTAAACGATGTTCTACAGCAACTTGGCAATCAGGGTATTGGTTCAGTCTTGCTAGAAGCAGGCCCAGGTCTTATCGGCGCTATGATTGAAAGTAAGTTGATCGATGAATTTATTATTTATACGGCACCCATTCTAATGGGCAGCAACGCCAAATCAATGATCCAGTTACCGATTGATAATATGGAAGACAAGCTAAGTCTAAATATTAGTGATTTACGCATGGTGGGTGACGACATACGCATTACTGCTACAATTAAATAATGAGCAGCCTAACCAATAAGAATATCATATTAGCCATAAGTGGCTCTATATCTGCTTATAAGTCACCTGATATTATTAGACGATTGCAAGATTTTGGTGCTGAAGTGCGCGTGATTTTAACAACAGGTGGTGCTAAATTTATAACTGAATTGTCACTTCAAGCCATCTCCAAACATAAAGTTCATCACAACTTATGGGATAAAGACGCTGAATTGTCCATGGGACATATTGAGCTTGCAAAGTGGGCTGATTTAATTTTAATAGCGCCAGCAAGTGCCAACACTATTGCCAATATCGCAAGCGGCAAAGCTTGTGATTTACTAACCAGTGTCGTATTGGCCAGTACCGCCAAGCTAATGATTGCACCAGCAATGAACCAACAAATGTATCAAGCTGTTGCACTTCAGAATAACTTAGCCACTCTAACCTCACGCCAGACAGCTATCATTACACCAGATTCAGGTGTACAGGCTTGCGGTGATATTGGCCTAGGGCGACTGCCAGATTCTACTGATATTGCCGATCAAGTTGCCAAGCAATTCAAAACGACTGAATTAAGCGGGAAAAATGTTTTGATTACACTTGGTGCCACTATGGAGCCGATCGATCCTGTTAGATATATTTCTAACCACTCTAGTGGGAAAATGGGCATGGCCTTAGTTAATCGTTGCATTGAAATGGGTGCTAAAGTAACTTGTGTTTATGCAAATATCACCACTCCTTTAAACGATAAAGCAATTAACATCCAAACACTTAGTGCAGATCAAATGCATGAGTGTGTCATGAAGCATATTGATCAGCAACAAATATTTATTGCTGTTGCTGCGGTTAGTGATTATCGAGTCAAAAATCCAACTATTCAAAAAATTAAAAAATCTGATGATAGCTTAATTCTAGAATTAACCCCGAATAAAGACATCTTGCTGGATGTATGCAAACTGAGCAACAAACCCCTGTGCATTGGCTTTGCTGCAGAAACACAAAATACCTTAAAAAACGCTATAAATAAGCTAAAAAACAAGGCTTGTGATGTCATTATTGCTAATGATGTTTCCAATGCTGAAATTGGCTTCAATAATGACGACAATCAAGTGGTTTTCATCAGTCAAAATCAACAGCAAAATATCAGCAAAAATAGCAAAATTAAAATTGCGGATAAAATTCTAAAAATCTTCATTAAAGAATTCTTATAAACGCCTAAAAACAGTGTTAAATCAACACCAACTAGAGTTACTCACAAAACTGTGGATAACTCTGTTTATATCTCTTTGAAAAGTATCAAAAACGTTGATGTATTGCTCTTTCTTATGGTTTTGAATAAAAACTAATCAGTTAATATTTTTCATTAAATATCAATTACTTATGATTTTAAATATAAAACCATAATATTAGAAAACACTCATTAACACCCTCAAACCTAAAATGGAGGAAAACTATTCGTGTTTCACGTATTAAAACAAGGGTTTCACGCCATATTAGCATTTACTAAACTACCAAACAATGATCGTTACTATTTTTTAAAAAATAAGTCCTAATTATGGTGTTTTTTGCCCTTAATTTTCTGTTAGGAATTAT
>DTUI01000031.1 GCA_012964205.1 Candidatus Thioglobus sp. | reverse complement strand
ACCATACCCTCAGATACACCGAACTTCATTTTTCTTGGTGCTAGGTTTGCCACCATAACTGTCAAACGACCTTCAAGATCTTCAGGAGCGTAATGCGCTTTAATACCAGCAAACACATTTTTTGTATTTTCTTCACCGATATCCAATGTAAGTTGCAATAACTTATCAGCACCTTCGACATGCTGAGCTTTAACAATTTTGGCAATTCTTAAATCAATCTTAGTAAAGTCATCAATTTGTATCATATTGTCATCCTCTTCTTGCTCAGTTTCTTGCTTTGCGATTGTTTGCTTTGACGCCTCTATCACGGTGTTAATTTGATCATCTTCAATACGTGACATTAACGGCTTAAATTTATTGATTTGATGCTTTGTTAATGGATGCTTAAGATCGGCCCAATTTAGTTCATCAACATTTAAAAACAACTCTGCCTCTTTAGCCATGTCTGGCAATACCGGCTTAAGGTATGTCATTAATACTCTAAATAGGTTTAGCGCCAATGAGGTTACATCATGAACTTGCGCCTCTTTACCCTCTTCTTTAATCATTTGCCAAGGCTTATGCTCGTCAATATATTGATTAGCTTTATCAGCAAGTTTCATAATTTCACGCATGGCTTGAGAATAGTTACGCGCTTCATATAACTTAGCGATATCATCACCTTTAGCAACAAACTCATTGTAAAGATCCGCTTCAATTGCATAGGCCGACAATGTTTTATCGAATTTTTTAACAACAAAACCAGCACAACGAGAGGCGATATTAACTACTTTACCGACTAAATCAGAGTTCACCCTTTGTTTGAAATCTTGTAGGTTTAAGTCAATATCATCAATTTTACTTGAGAGTTTATACGCATAATAATAACGCAAGCACTCTGGATTTAAGCTTTCTAAATAAGTTCTAGCCTGGATAAATGTACCACGAGACTTACTCATTTTTTGGCCGTTAACGGTTAAAAAACCGTGTGCATAAATAGCAGTTGGCGTGCGGTAATCAGAACCCATTAGCATCGCTGGCCAGAATAGCGCATGGAAATAAACAATATCTTTACCGATGAAATGATACAGCTCGGTTTTAGAATCTTTGTTGAAGTATTCATCAAAATCTAAACCCTTCTCATCACAAAGTTTTTTAAAGCTAGCCATATAGCCAATTGGCGCATCTAGCCAAACATAAAAGTATTTATTCTCTACACCAGGAATTTGAAAACCAAAATACGGCGCATCACGGGAAATATCCCATTGTTGTAAACCTTGCTCAAACCACTCTGATAACTTATTACTAACTTCAACTTGCAGGTGCCCTGCTTCAGTCCAATCTTTAAGTTGCGCTTCAAACTGTGGCAAATCAAAGAAATAGTGCTCTGAATCTTTGGTGATTGGTGTTGCACCTGAAACAGCAGATTTGGCATTAATCAGCTCAGTTGGTGAGTAAGTCGCACCACATACCTCACAGTTATCACCGTACTGATCTTTAGCGCCACATTTTGGACATTCGCCACGAATAAAGCGATCGGGTAAAAACATCTTCTTTTCAGGATCAAATGCTTGAGAAATAGTACGAGTTTTGATAAATCCAGCTGCATTTAATTTGTTATAAATGCCTGCTGAAATCTCTTTGTTTTCAGGGCTGTGAGTAGAATGATACTGACTAAAGCCAATTGAAAAATCTTTAAAATCAGCTTGATGACGCTCGCTAACTCCCTTGATTAACTCTTCTGGAGTAATACCTAACTCGTTAGCTTTAAGCATAATAGGTGTGCCATGCGCATCATCCGCACACACATAATGGCACTCGTTGCCCATCATTTTTTGGAAGCGAACCCAGATATCAGTTTGAATATATTCTAACAAGTGGCCTAAGTGAATTTCACCATTGGCATAAGGCAGTGCGGAAGTAACTAAAATTTTTCTTGAACTCATAGGATAGGCTTGTTAATATTAAGGTTGAGTGATATCGTTATACGATAAAATAGTCATTTTACTGAATTACAGGCACAAGAATATGGCAGATTTAACTGTTGATAACATTAACAATATTTTAACAAGTGTTGTTGATAAATACACCGAGCAAGATATTGTCTCTTCAAATGCAATCAACTCTATCGAATTTGATGGTGACAAGGTTGAGATTACTGTTGAGCTTAATTATCCAGCAAAGGGCTATCATAATGAATTAAGTCAGCAAATTACTGATGCATTGGCTGCTGAAGGCATTAACAATGTTAATGTTACTATTGAAACAAAAATCATTAAGTACTCTACTCAAAAGGGTGTTGAAATTCTATCTGAAGTTAAAAATATTATTGCAGTTGCTTCAGGCAAAGGTGGCGTTGGTAAATCAACTACAGCGGTTAACTTAGCCTTAGCACTTCAAGCAGAAGGTGCAAAAGTTGCGATTTTAGATGCAGACATTTACGGTCCATCACAGCCAAGAATGCTTGGTGTTAGCAAGCTTAAGCCTGATACTTCAGCTGAGGGTAAATTACTACCAATTTTAGGCCATGGCATGCAGAGTATGTCTATTGGTTATTTAGTTGACGAGGAAAATCCAATGATTTGGCGTGGCCCTATGGTAACTCAAGCTTTAGAGCAGATGTTGCGTGATACGCTTTGGCGTGGTGTTGACTATATGATTATCGACCTACCACCAGGAACGGGTGACACTCAATTAACATTGTCACAAAAAATTCCAGTAAGTGGTTCGGTTATTGTTACTACACCACAAGACATTGCATTGCTTGATGCTAGAAAAGGTTTAAAAATGTTTGAAAAAGTTAACATTCCTATTCTTGGAATTATTGAAAATATGTCTTTACATATTTGCTCTAAGTGTGGCCATGAAGAAGCTATCTTTGGTACAGGTGGCGGTCAAATGATGGCTAAAGAATCAGATGTAAACTTCTTAGGTGCATTGCC
>DTUI01000030.1 GCA_012964205.1 Candidatus Thioglobus sp. | reverse complement strand
CATCCGCATACTGTGCACATATCTTACTCCTTTATTGATATCTGTTTAATTTTCAACTCTTCGCCGCCAGTCACTGTTAACTGGTGGGAGTCGCATTTTGGACAAGCGTCATATCTTTGCTTGACCACTACTGTTTCATCACAATTAAAACACCAGGCTTCAGCCTGGGTTTCTATAATTTCTAGCTCGGCACCATCCGCTATTGTATCGCGTATTGCCACATCAAAACTGAACTCTAATGCCCTAGCCTCAACACCTGAAAATGGACCAATCTCCAGCCAAACTTTATCAATGGCCTTGTAATTATTCGCCTTTGCCGACTCTTCTAAAGATTCAACTATGCTCATACATATACTCATTTCATGCATGATCCACCTCTACACTATACCCCACACATGGGTCAATCGCATTGACTAACAATTTCACCCTCTTTATCAAATCTTCTTTATCGGTAAAGCTCAAAGACTTAATCATGTTATTTAACACCCCTTCAGGGTGAAAATTCCATTCTGTTGGCGCTAATATTTGATAGGTTTTAATTTTCTCATTCTCAATGCTTAGCTGATGAACAAGCCTACCTCGTGCAGCTTCTAGTTGAACCAAGGCACTGGTCTCAAGCACGGGAAGTTGTATGTTGTAGCTTATGTTCTCAGGCTCAATATCCCTATAATCATGTTTAACTTTATTTAATAATTCAAACACCTCAAGCAATTGTGAAACCGCTCTAGTAAGCACCCCGTTACCATGAACATTAACCAATTGCTTAATGAACTGATGTTTTGACTGCCTAGAATAAGGTGTAGTTTCACAAGTTATTTCTTGATAACTAGGGTGTTGAATATATGCATCATTATTTAATAGAGCGCTGACTTCCTGTAGATTCAAATCTGGAAGATGAGACACTTTAACATCGCCTATTTCGTTAAGCTTATGCTGTTGTAAATAATTCAAGAAAGTTACACTCTTACTTTCGCCAACTTGTAGCCAGTTATTAAAACTGTCCATGTCTGTAAATATAGATTCTGAATTATTTTTAGAACCAATCAATAAATTTTGTAATTGTTGTTCTAATTTTATTATGAGCTTATCAATCGAATTAAATGATTGTAGCTCCTTATCGGCTAATGACAGTGCATCAGTATTTGCAAATAAAGTAGAGTTTATTTCTTTTAGGGTGGCTAATAAATTGATAATATTAGTATCAATTAAGTTGTCAGCGTCTTGACTCCATTTAGAAGCAATGCTAAAGCAATGCTCTCTTATGGTTTCCAGATCCAATAATAATTTATAGGCTTGAATTTCATTTTGACTCAATGTAATTACCGCACTCTCATCTAATAAACGCAGGAAAGCGAACCTATGCGCTGTATTGCATAATTGATAAAGTGCATTCATTATTTCGGCGACACTATCAATTGATTTTCCAGCAAATAACTTAGTGATATGCAGCGGACGAGTTGATGTAATTGATACAGATTCAACCTGACCAGATCTGGCTACTACACTAATTTTTATCTCGCCTTCAATCGACATTCGAACCACCTCTTAGAAATGCCCTTCTCGAAGAAACTTTGTTTAAAATCTCTTCATCTTTAATACGCTGCTCTTCTATCTCTTTATTCTCTTCAGCCTGTTTAAATTTCTTGGTTTGCATGAGTTGCTGCATAACTGCTTCTGCCGTACCCCTAGCTTGCTCCTGGGTTTTAAATTCAAACATTGGTGAAAACAATGAGCAAGTTAAATAGACACCAAATTCTTCATCTAATTGGGTTAAAAAAGAATATTCACCGTCTGGAAATAATATATTTGCAGTCTTTCCTACTCTTACCTCTTGTTTCATACTCTCTTTCGGAAGTAAAACAATATTCATAAACCACGGAGTTATTAACACTCCAACTTCAGCAGCCGACTTACTCTTATCATGACCCCAATCAACAAAACCCACAACCTCAACCTCAAGTTTGTTATTAACGATAGGGATGTCATTCATCTTATGCGTATACACATACTGATAATGATCTCTTAAGCGATTGACATTATTACTACTAGACATATGAATAATTAAAGAATATCTTCTCGTGCAATAACCATGAATTGCTCCATAAATCCATCACAATTAGGACAATGCCAATGATCTGGTAACTGGATAAATGGCGTATTTGGCTCTATCTGCCAATAATCATCACCTTCTTCAGGTTTATATACATAGTGGCATATCTTACACTCCATACAAGCGTCGTCAGATATCTTACCTTCGTCACCTAGATAAGTACCCTCAAAAGTCTTCATAATTCTTCAAATTGTTCCTTTAATCTTCCAGCGCTTTCATCTAAATCTTCTTGTGCTGCACAAGCAACAATTGGCATATTGACAACCTCAATAGTGCTTAAAATTTCTTTATCAGTAGAATTAAAATACCTAACCCACCAAATAGAAGAAACGCCTGTTGAGGTGATACGACAATTACCATAACCTCTAGAAAGGATGACTGTATCACCATCTCCTAAAACGCCGCCAATACAATTAAGATCTTCCTCAGTATGTGGCAATAATGTTAAGTTAATAGCTTCAGTAGGATTAGTCATAGCATCAATAAACTCAATGTCGCCATTTTCGGTAAGTTCATTTCTTTTATCCTCAAGCTCAGTTAATATTGCAGGTGCATTTGCAACATTCTCTGGCAATAAAGCGCTATCAAATAATACTTTGTTAGGTTTTTCCTGATTCTTAATAAGAAGAATCTCAGGTATATCACCCGCTTCAACATAATCTTTTAGTAGATTATTGGCCTTATCAACAACAGTAACACGCCAGATGCCTGTAAATATAGACTCCTGGATATTAACGATTTGATCATCTTCATGAATAACAGCACTAACCTCACCCTCAGCAAGCAATGCATTAAGATATGCCATGTTATCAGCGTTAAGCCCGCCAACTGGGAAAGTTAAATTGGCATCTTGAACTTTATAATCAACCAACTTATTATAAATATTTTCTAGAAAAGCTCTACATTCAGAAAGATCTATATTTTCATCAAAATCATAAATCTTTGCGTTTACTTCAAAGGTAGACATTTCATTAGGCATATCCATAAAATCAAGCGGATCTTCCTCAACAGGTTGAGAACCCGCTGACAATAAAAAATTTGTTGGAATTGGTGGTACTGGTATTGATGACATATAATTCTCCTCTTAGTTTTGAGATAATTCGATCTTAATTGGTGGCACTGAAGGCTTGGATAGCATGATTTCCTGGATATTATTGATGTACTCGTCCCAATCTCTAACTTTAGAGATGGTGCCAACATAAGCGCCATCTTTACAAAATACCAATGACGGCCAAGTTTTAAAGCCGTATTTTCTCTGAATATTCATTTCATCATCACGACTAATGATAGCAGGCTCTATTTGATTGTTAAAGGTCGACATTAATTCAGGCAATATAACTGCAACATCTAAACTTTCTGGAAACATTTTAGAGTCATTACAGAAAAATAAAACACTGTAACGATGTTGCTTGATAAAACCATCTAGAGTTTCTTCAGTTAACAATGGGTACTGATTTTTTGTGATTAGTTGTTGTATTAATTCTGGAAACATAAGTTACTCGTTGTTATTTAAAAAAGGGTTAATAGGTTCACGGCCAATAAGGTCGCCAAATAAGGCTTGGACTTTATCTTCTGGGCCATCTTGCATGGCAAGACTTACAGCGGTTAGTGCAGCATCAATTTCTTTAGCTTTACCAGCAGAGATTACTTCTCGAGCAGCATCAATAAATACTAACACCCAGGTGCCTGTAATTTGTTGACCCACCAATTGCATATTAATGGTTTTATTAACACCATTATCTTGACAAGTGGCGAAAGTATCACTGACAGGATCGATCACCTGCATTGGAATTCCAATACACATTATTGATCCTCGAAGTGTTTTCTACCATCGACAAATACATTAGTTCTGCAGTCAGAATCAATCAGTTCAGAGTCTCTTTGCTCAAAGGTATTATCAAATAAAACACGCTCATCACCACTTCTACAGGCCATTTCTTCAGAAGGTCTGTGCGCTTCATAATCGTGTAAACCAATAGTAGGACTATTTACGCCATCTTCTTCGGAAAGCGGTACAGAACGTTTTTTATATGGCACTGAATAGCCATCCAAATATTTAAGGCAATGCTCAATTGCTGGTTGCATTTGCGCTTTAACCACATCTCTTAAACTGCCACCAAAATCCTCTAGCACTTCAGGCTGCACACCAATCAGAAAAATATGATCAGGAGTCTCTCCAGTTAATTCAGCAGTAGACAAAACCTCTTGGAATCCAGTCTGGTGTAGGCTCATTTTTTTAGCACCCATGAATTTAGGCACATCCTCATCATGAATCAATTTCATTGTTCCTGGCTTCAGACCATAGTCAATAGCATCGAATACAATAAGCAGGTCACATTCTTGAACATGTTGAATAAGGTACAAACCCTGGGTTCCGCCATCCATCAACTTAACATCTTCATCGAACTCATATTGTTGATTAATGGCTTCAACTGTACGCACACCAAAGCCTTCATCAGACCATAAAATATTACCAACACCTAGAATTAAAACTTTCATATATACCCTCTTTTATTTATTACACAAAATCATACTAATTCGCCATTCTGCGTTATGGCGACACTTAAATATAATCTCTAATCATAATTTTCTTATATCTAAAAAAATTATGATTAGAAAACGGAAAAAAGGGAACTGCTTAAAGCTCCCTTTTAAAGAAAAACTATCTTTTCATGCAAACCACTTCACAATAAGAGGAATGCATAAATAGAGTTTTAATCTTTACGGTCGTCCTTCCATGTTCTCCAACCATTAATCATCGTACTTACAAGTGATTGTCTAGACATAATGTCTTCTCTAATCGCTGCATAAATATGAATCATAATGAATGTTATAAGGAACCACATGCCTATATGATGCCATGTATGCACATCCTGGCTTTGGCCAAATAATGGTATTAACCAACCTGCAAACGCGTCATACCACCATGAATCCATACCTTGACCTTCTGCATATAATGCAAATCCAGTAAAGATCATAAAGATTGAACCGGTTACAAACATAGTGAACATTGCTAAAGAAGCAAGTGGATTATGTCCCACATATTTCTTTGGCGTTTTTACCAAGAAAGCATACCATTTCATCTCATGCCAAATTTCAGCCCACCAAGTCTTACTTAGTAATGGTGGTAAGAATAATTGCTTAGCATGACTGTTTCCGACAAATGCCCAGTATATTCTTCCGATCAAGCCAACTGCAAAGACATATGCTGCTACAAAATGGAAGAAACGAATGTAACCCATCAGGTAATGATCACTAGCCTCACCCGATAAACTCGGTAGAGGAGATCCAATTAAATAACCAGTTACAGCCAAAACTAAAATTGCGGCAGCATTTACCCAATGCCACAAGCGTAATGGCGCTTCATATACATAAGTTGCTTCTACAGTTGATTCAATGCCTGATGATGGTAAATCACCAATAGCACTTTCCATCTTCTCGATACTCATAACTTACTCCTTAATAAAAGATTAAGACAATAAAAGACCCATACTTAACATTGAACCAGCAAGGCCCGATACCATTAACACTACTGTAAGCACTTGCTTTCTCTTAGAGACAACAACCGCACTTACAATAAATGCCATACTGATCGATAACATTGCAACAATGTGATATGAACTAGCAAACATGTGTCTAGCAGCCTCAAGAACGCCAGCAAATTCAAATGGCGTATGGCCTGAATGTGCTAGTGTTGCTGCTGAAAACAACATTGATACTACTACTAATAATGATTTTTTCATTTTTAAAACTCCTATCGTACTTTAACGTTAATTAATTCCTCACCATCTTCACTCATAACATGAGTAGAACAAGCAAGACATGGATCGAAACTGTGCAATGTACGCAAAATTTCAACTGGCTCTTCAGCTCTTTCAACAGGCGTACCCATTAAACTTGCTTCAAATGCACCAATATTACCATCAGGATCACGAGGAGAGCCATTCCATGTAGTTGGAACAACACACTGGTAATTTTCGATCTTGCCATCGTTAATTACAATCCAGTGACCTAGTGCACCACGTGGCGCTGCAGCTGTACCATAACCTTTTGCATGTTTAGGCCATGTTGATGGATCCCATTTTTCCATGTTAGCAGTTGAGGTATCACCATTCTTAATATTCTTAATTAGTGAATGCCAGTCATCTACCATCATTTCAGCACAATATTCAGACTCTAACGCTCTAGCAAGAGTACGGCCAATGGTTGACTGTAACACAGCTTTAGCGCCTAGATTAGTACCGGAAAGCTTATTAAAGGTAGATAAACTCTTACTAATCTGCTCAGTAACATGCTCGTGTCCTTGGGCGAATGCCAATACATAACGTGACAATGGTCCAACTTCAACTGCATGACCTCTCCAACGAGGAGCTTTAATCCATGAGTACTTGGCGCTCTCATCAATCTCTTTAATATCAGTTCTAGTACCTTTGGTTTTAGAACCCAATTCATAATTAGGCTCAGTAATACCATCCCACGGGTGCAAGCCTTTAGCTTCATCTGGGTATTTGTACCATGAGTGTGTAACAAATTCTTGTACCTGCTCCGGGTCTGCCGGATCAACTGGGAACACTTCATCCCAGTTATCGTTAAGAATAACACCACCTGGAAGTTGATCAGTAGACTTGTCATAGTTAACTGTAGGGTATGCACCATAATCCATAACACTCTTAGCACCAATACCACCACCCCACAAATCATCTTTGTAGAAACTAGCAATAGCAATTACATCAGGAACATATACATTTTTATTAAACTGTACCATTTCATCGATACGCGCTTTAACAAAGTTTAAACGCTCCATGTTTAGAGGTGCGCCCGCAGCCATATCACCATCCATATTAATAGCACATGGCACACCGCCAACTAAATAGTTAGGGTGCGGATTCTTACCACCGAAAATTGTATGCAATTTAACAAATTCTTTTTGCAAGTCAAGTGCTTCAAGGTAATGAGCAACTGCCATTAGATCTGCTTCAGGAGAACATTTGTAAGCTGGATTAGTCCAGTAACCGTTCTTAAACGGGCCTAGTTGGCCTGACTCAATAAACTTACGGATTCTTGTTTGAATATCCTTAAAGTAACCTGGGCTAGATTTAGCATGCTTTGGTGATACAACATTTTGTAGGCCAGAAGTTGCTTTTGGATTAGCTTTTAATGCGTTAACTGGGTTTATCCAATCTAATGCATGTAAATGATAGAAATGCACAACATGGTCATGCACTTGTAATGTCTTCGCCATCATTTCACGAATTAAATGCGCATTAGGTGGAATTTCGATACCCAAAGCATTTTCAACCGCTCTAACTGATGTAAGTGCGTGACAACCTGTACATACGCCACAAATTCTTTCAACGAAAGCCCATGCATCACGTGGATCACGGCCTCTTAAAATAACTTCAAGACCACGCCACATCGTACCCGTTGATACAGCATTTACGATAACGTTGTTTTCATCTAGGTTAACTTCACAACGCATGTGTCCTTCAATTCTTGTTACTGGATCTACAACAACACGTGTTCCGCTGTTGTCCAGTTTATAACCATTTGGTGTTTCAATAATAGACATAATTTATTCTCCTTTAGTGTCTTCTTGACTGTTCTTTGCACTTGATAGTGCGCTAGCTGCAGCGTGAACTGCAATAGCAGCACCTGTGGCACCTGCAACAGCAAAACCAATTTCATCAGCATCAGCTTCAATACCAAAACCATGCACTTCAGTTAAGCGATCATAGAATGAGCCCTTATCCCAGAAACCATCTTCTGAACAACCGATACAACCGTGACCCGCTTGAATTGGGAATGAAGTACCTTCATTCCAGCGAATAGTTGAACAGGCATTGTATGTAGTAGGACCTTTACAACCAACCTTATATAGACAGTAACCTTTCTTAGCATTCTCATCATCAAACTCTTCAACAAATTGACCAGCGTCAAAATGTGGACGACGATAACATTTATCATGAATTCTTTGTGAGTAGAACATCTTAGGTCGACCTTGTCTATCTAATGTTGGCATCTTATCAAATGTCAACATGTAAGTAATTACACCAGTCATTACTTCAGCAATTGGCGGACAACCTGGTACTTTAATAATTGGCTTATCAGTAATTAACTTATGAGTTGGTGTTGCTTGAGTTGGATTTGGTCTGGCTGCTTGAACACAACCCCAAGATGCACATGAACCCCAAGAAATAATCGCTTTACAATGTTTTGCAACTTTTTCAATTTGATGGTGGAATGGCTTACCTGCAATAATACAAGACATACCATCTTGATTAAGTGGTGTGTTACCTTCAACAGCAAGTAAGAATTGACCATCATATTTTTCGATAGTTTCATCAATAATGGCCTCTGCTTGGTGACCAGCTGCTGCCATGATAGTGTCATCGTAATCCAATGAAATCATAGATAAAATCACATCTTTTGCAAGTGGGTGAGCTGAACGGATGAATGACTCTGAACAACAAGTACACTCTAATCCATGTAACCATAAAACTGGAATTCTAGGCTTGTTTTCCATTGCGTGGGCAATCTTACCAACGAATGCAGGGCCCAATCCCAATGCCGTTGCTGTAAGACTACAATATTTAATAAAACTACGACGACTAATGCCTTGTCTACGCATCACGTCATAAAAACTCTCAATTGGTGATGCTACCTCTGTGTTAGCCATATCCCCTCTCTCCTTGTTGTTATTACTATAAAAAAATCTCAAACTATTCAAGTGCAATTCTTTACACCCTATTAGTTAACTTGAAGCAAACCTAGTTTTTATTTACTCTTACTCAATAAAGGTATACTCACTTACTGAATATATAAGCAATAACCATGCCAAAAACTGCATTACAAACCAAATTAGGGTTCAATCTCAATCTAACACCCTTATTAAAAAACTCCTTCAGGCTATTGTCCATGCCCTATATAGAGCTTTTATCTGAAATAAATCAAGCGTTAGAAAATAATATTCTACTTACTGAAGATCAGTCTAAAAATACTGAAAATTCTTATTCTGCACTTACTCATGCTGACGATAACTCTATTATGCAAATAGAATCTGAGCAGTCTTTATTTGTAAGTTTAGAAAACCAGCTACGCAATGCCAATTTAACTACCCAGCAATATGATATTGCTTCTATCATCATTGAAAATCTAACTGAAGAGGGATTCCTAGAAGTGGATATTGAGGTTGTTACTCGGGTTTATCTTAGAAACCACCCTAAGCATGCGATTAATGTCAAAGACTGTGAGCTGGTTAGAAGTTATATACAAGATAACTTTGAACCTTTTGGTATCGCCTCTTTGAACACTCAAGACTTTCTACTATTACAGGTTAACCAACAACCTAATATTAATCATAAGACCCTAATTATTCAACTACTTTCAGGAGAAATTGATTTAGATCTTATTAGCTCAAAGCAAAGGCAGCAATTCCTTACCGCAATCAAAGTCCTAGCTAAGACCCCGGTTGATAATTTCGATACTAATATTGAGCAACAGTACATACATACTGATATAACTATTGACAAAGATGATGGCGATTGGCGCGTTAGTTTAAGGGCGTTACCCGCTATAGTTATTAATAAGGAATATTTATCTCTACGCTCTCACATTCAAGATAAAACTTTATTTAATGAGCATTTGGTTGCAGCTCGTGGACTGGTTAGTTTCATTGAATATCGCAATCAATGTTTGCAATTGATAGCAAGGATGTTGGTTATAAAGCAAGAGCAAGCGCTAACCAAGGGCTTTAAATTTCTTACACCACTAAGTCAAAAACAATTAGCTTCGGAGCTTAATATGGGGGAATCCACACTGTCTCGTCTTATTAAAGATAGATACATGAACACCCCTATTGGAGTGATTAAGATTAAAGATTTGTTCTCCTCAAGTGTTGGCAATCATGCTTCAAAATCTGTCAAACAAATCATCAGTGAAATTATCCATCAAGAAGCCAAAGCTCTTTCCGATCAAAAAATAACCAATCTACTCATTGAGAAAAATATAACCATCTCTAGAAGAACGGTAACTAAATACAGGGAGGCGTTAAAGATACCTTGCGCTAGGCACAGGATTCATAGTAGCATTTAGTGAATTTGAACAGCTGACCTATATCAAGATAATGAAAACATATAAGGAATGTGAGTTGTGTAGTATTTATTTTATAAACTACCTGTTCATTTTTTAAAAGAATCTAACAAAGAGTTTTTCTAATATATTATTTATATAAGTCAAATTTAAAAATCAATCTAAATTAAAACTCTCCTTTTGCGCCACCTTTTTGAATAGCAATCATCACACGCTTCAACTCTATCGCTTGCTCATAAAGCTCTTTTGATAACGGTCGGCCACCATAAATCAACACATCCATATTCAATGTATACAACCAGCGCTTTCCTGATTTATCTTCAATAAGGGCAATTCTACAAGGTAGATAAGTTGAAAATGCATCCGAATATTCAATAATAGCCATTGCTGTAATCGGTGAGCAATATCGAAATATTTTAAGTAGTCTTTGCTTCTCGCCTGTTTGCGATTCAACGATCTCAGATATTGGCATGCCACCCGCACCAACACTCTCATCAAATGCAATAGTTATCATAGCCTCCTCAATATCTGCAGTTGAAACATTATCAGCAATAGGTACACGAACAATAGTTGTCATAGCCATATCGCCAGTATCCAACAAAGTATTAGCCATTGGCATATAAACTTTTTTCATGGCGTCTGGATGCAGTGTAGGTGACAAAATCTCACTAATCACTTTTCCAGTTACACCATCATATTTCACTTGCAATGAGGCCCCATAATAGATAGTAATTGCGCCAATTGTGGCTGAAACAGCAACTAAAGTAATGATCATCCATTTGGTAAAATTAATAATACTAGACATCTAAATTCCTGGCTTAAGGTTAATATAAAAAAATCATAGGATTGAGGAGTGTTTTCTTGTAAAAAATTTATGGGTAGTTTTACACAGGTGGTACGGTGTGTCAATTAGATTGGCAACTGTTTCAACAGGCCTGTCTCTTTAGGTCAACAATAAGCCAATATACAAAGTGCAATGATATAATCACAGCTAATCAGTATAGATTATTGTGTGGGTACCACTTACAAAACATCTCTTCTGTATTTTGTAGTGAATTGTTCCATCGTTATCATTAGTATTGTGGTCTATGATGACGTAATTATGTCTAAAGGTAAATTATGTGTGTAGGTATTCCAAGAAAGATCGTTGAGATAAGCAATCCAGAAACTAATTTAGCAATGATTGAGGTGAATGGTGAAAAGCATGAAGTAAACATTGCTCTTATCGTCGATAAAGACCATCCAGTGGAATCCTGTGTCGGTGAATGGGCATTAATCAACCTTGGCCTTGCAATGGGTCGCATTGATGAAAATGAAGCCCACAAAACACTTGAATTGCTACGTGAGCTCGGAGAGGCTCAGATGCAGATGGATGCAATGTTACGCAACCAACATAAATAAAAACTTGCAAACAAACAAAACTCAAACTAGAATGAATCCAATACATCATTGTATTCATTTATAAAAGGAATGTTCTCATGAAAATCGCAACAGTAGGTAAAGGTGGCTCAGGTAAAACCACTATCGCAGGAACTCTAGCTAGATTATTGGCTGGCGACGGTCATAAGGTTTTAGCTATTGATGGTGATCCAAATCCTAATCTCGCTCTAACCTTGGGCATGGCTAGAGATGAAGCTGATAAAATTAACTACATTCCACCAAGCATTATGGAAATGAAGAAAGATAGCGATGGCAATCTTAAATTAAGCATGACGGTTTCAGAAGAAGAATTAATCGGAACTTATGCCGCTTCTGCACCTGAAAATATTGATCTTATTGTAATGGGAATGCCCGCTGATGGTAGTGCTGGTAGTGGCTGCATGTGCTCTTCTCATCGAGCTGTACGTGGTGTTATTACTGAAATGAGTGCGTATGGTGAGTTCACTGTTACGGACATGGAAGCTGGTCTTGAACACCTAAAGCGCGGCACGGCAGCAAATGTTGATACTATGCTGGTGGTGGTTGAGCCTTATTACAGATCACTCGAAGCAGGTGCACGTACTGCCTCACTATCAGCAGAATTGGAAATTCCCAATATTTTTGTTGTCGCTAACAAGGTTAAAACCGAAGCAGATAAAACTGCGATTGACCAATTTTGTGAACAGCACGACTTAACCATTATTGGCTATGTACCTCTTGAAGAGCAGTTTATAGAAGCTGAGCGTCAAGCTAAAGCGCCTATTGATTTTGATTCAAAGTGCGCTGGAACCAAAGCCATTTATGATATCTCTTTAAAATTGGCAGATATGGATATAAACAAACGCTCTCTACAGCCACTTCCAGACAAGGCGAATGCTTACGCCAAAGGGTTTGCCGAAGGTCAGGCTAAAGCTGACCTCTCAACCAAAGGAAAATAAATATCGCGACTTTTAATCCGATGGTCAAGCGTTAAAATCGCTCACATCCCATCATATTCCAAAAGGCCTGCTGAGATGCAGGCCTTTTTTATTACCTCAAAAATGGTAGGGGCAGCAATTGTATCTAAGTAACTTATCAAAAAGGTCTACAATCGATCTATGGATCTAGTCACTGGTAATATAAATAATAGTATTAATGATAACGGTAAGCTGGTATCAATAAGTTTTAACGATGTACTTAATTACCATACTGGCAATGCATGGTTTGGTTTATCTATTGCGTTTCGTGCATTGGAGCTAGCAGAAAGTACATTTAAAAAGGCTAACTTAATTTGGGACCGGGACCAGTTAACTATTGTGTCTGCACACCCTGGACCTGGTGTTAAAGATGCGATTGAATATATAACTCATTGCATTAGCAACCAAAAATTTAGCTTAACAAAAGAATGTGCGGACTCTAATTCTTGCAGTAGCAATATGCGATTCGCCTGGTGGATTAGTAACGATACTCACACCGCTCACATTAGTCTAAGACATAATTTTATCCCAGTCTCATTTAATGAGTTGCTAGATAGAATAGGTACTACCGACGAACAAGACAATGATCAGCTGGATTTTGATCAACTAAAACAAGATTTAGCTAACAAAATCCTACAACAACCATTGCTGAATAATTTCCATTGTGATCTTTATCATGGCTCTATAAAACCCGAGCAATTACCCTCTGACAAATTAGACTAATGACAAAAGTATTTATTATTGATATTAATAATTATGCTCGCAGTTACGACACGAAATAAATTACCCAGTCCATTGTATGTACCGCATATGATTAGAGCCTGGTTGCGAGTGCGTAAACCATTATATGAGACTCCAGGAATGCTCAGATATTTCACTAGGAAATCATAATCACGACTGAGGTGGAACCGGAATGTTGTCCTCTGACTCTCTGTCAATAACATCTACAATCAATTTAGCGTGCTCATGATTCTGGTCTGCTGATTTTCGTAGCCAGCCCATTGCCTCGGTATCATTTTGTGGCACACCGATACCATTTTTAAACATAACCCCTAGACTGAACTGCGCTTCGGCATCCCCTTGACTGGCAAGAACTGCCCATATTTCTGCCGCTTGCTTATAATTTCGATTCTCATATGCGCTCAATCCATCGGCTAATGTTTTTGTATAATTGTTCATAATTAGGTCCTAATAATTCTAGTGTATTTACAATGCGGTTTTAGTGTCAACGCTAAGTTCGGTCATCTTAAACAAGTAATCGGCAATATTCTGAAATTCTGACTCCATGTTATTGTAGTGTTGTTTAAGAGAAATCATATCAGCAAGAAAACCCGCTGGTCGCCAACAATTAAATATAGTAGTTGCACTTACTTAATACTCATATCAATAATTACAGGTAAGCTTCAGACTTTAAATGCCTGTTGATCCAGTCTATTGTCATTTTTTCTGCTTGCGGGATGGCATCTGTAACAACTTT
>DTUI01000029.1 GCA_012964205.1 Candidatus Thioglobus sp. | reverse complement strand
ACAATTATCTATTCATCAGCAGCAGTTATCATGTCTTTAAGCGTAGCATTAATTCACTAAGCCGATGAAATTATCAATCATTATTAAGCCAATTCTGGCTCTAGCCGCATCTTTAGTTGCCAGTACGACATTAGCTTCTGCGTATACAAGTTATTCGCCTATTGTTGATTCTAAGCACTTGAGTATTATTATCACCGTAACCATGCTTCTTGGTCTTATTGCACTCTACCAAAAACAACATTAATTTTTTTTAAAAACCGTTCTTTTTTGAATGGTTTTTTTTGCTAAACTCCTCTTTGGTTAGTGTCAATTAGAGCTAATTTTTTTTAATTTATCTCAACGAGGAGAAGTTTATGAATCAATTATTAAAATTGTCTGCTGTATCGTTAATAACGATTGGTAGTTTTAGTGTGCAAGCTGGTATATTCCATAGTGACACTTTAAAAGATGTACAAGCTAAAGGTAGTTTAACTTGTGGCGTATCAACAGGTACACCTGGTTTTTCTAGCCCTGACTCAAGTGGTCATTGGTCTGGTATTGATGTTGATGTTTGTCGTGCAGTTGCTGCCGCTACATTAGGTGATGCCATGAAAGTGAAATTCGTACCATTAACAGCTAAAGAACGTTTTGTTGCATTATCATCTGGTGAAATAGACATGCTTTCTCGTAACACGACTTGGACACATACTCGTGATACTTCACTAGGTCTTACTTTTGCTGGTGTTAACTACTATGACGGTCAAGGCTTCATGGTTAAGAAAGCATTAGGCGTTAACAGCGTGAAAGAATTAGATGGTGCTTCATTCTGTATCCAAGCAGGCACAACAACTGAGCTTAACTTAGCTGATTACTTCCGTTCAAATAAAATGGAATTTAAGGCGGTTACTTACGATACATCTGCACAAACCAAAGGTGGCTTTGAGGCAGATCGTTGTGATGCACTAACTTCAGATGTATCTCAGCTTGCTGGTCTTAGATCTACACTTAAAGATCCTAGTTCTGCTGTAGTTTTGGGTGACGTTATCTCTAAAGAGCCTTTAGGTCCGGTTGTGCGTAAGGATGACAACACTTGGCTTAATATTGTTAGATGGTCACTTAATGCAATGATTGAGGCAGAAGAGTTAGGTGTTACTTCAGCTACTATCGATGATGCTTCTACTAGTCCTGGTATACAGAGACTACAAGGAAAATCTGGCAAGCTTAACGAAAGCTTAGGTCTTAGTAAAGATTGGTCGCGTAACATTATTGCGCAAGTGGGTAACTATGGCGAAAGTTTCGAGAGAAACATCGGCATGTCAACACCAATTCAGCTTCCACGTGGTGTAAACCAGTTGTGGCTTAAGGGCGGCATCTTATACGCTCCAGCGTTTAGATAGAGTCTAAGCAAAATATGAAATGGCTAACTAAAAAGTTAGCCATTTTTTTATTGAGGTTTTTTTGTGTTTACAAAACTAAAATCACTACTAAATAACAACGAAGTTAGGGCGATCGTATTTCAGATACTCGCCGTTGTTGTTATTGCTTATTTTGCTTATCAAGCGTTTGATAACTTGATGCTTAATATTGAGCAAAGAGGTATTAGAAGTGGTTTTGGTTTTTTAAATGATGAGGCTGGTTTTGCTGTTAATGATAATTTCTTTTTGGATTATTCGCCAGCATCAACCAATCTTCAAGCGTTTTATGTAGGTATTGTTAACACCTTGATTGTTGCAATAACTGGTATATTTTTCGCATCAGTCTTAGGTCTTATTGTTGGTATTTCACGTTTATCTAGCAATTATTTGATTAGAAAAATAGCCACTGTGTATATTGAGATTTTTAGAAATATACCAATATTGCTTCAAATTCTATTCTGGTATTCAATAGCACTTAGCACCTTTCCATCCCCTAAAAATAGTATCAATTTTTTTGATAGTATTTTTCTCAATTCAAGAGGGTTGTATCTGCCCAAGCCTATTATGGAGAGTGGATTTTTCTTTGTACTTGCAAGTCTTGTTATTGGTATTGTTGCTTATATTTTTATTAAAAAACGTAGCAACAAGAAGCATGATGAAACAGGCGTAGTTACTAATACTACTGTGTACTTTTTAGGGCTTGTGCTACTACTACCAAGCGTGGTTTATTTTGCCTTTGGTGTGCAATTAGAGTATCCAATGCTTAAAGGTTTTAATTTTAGAGGTGGTGTGGATTTATCTATTGAGTTCTTCTCTCTAGCCTTTGCTTTGAGTATTTATACCGCTACTTATATTGCTGAAGCCATTCGCTCTGGTATTGAGTCTGTCGATAGCGGACAGAAAGAGGCTGCATCAGCAATGGGGCTGACGCAAACACAATCATTAAGACTGGTGGTGTTGCCACAAGCGCTAAGAGTAGCTATACCGCCGATCATTAACCAATACTTAAATCTTACTAAAAACTCCTCTTTGGCAGCGGCGGTTGGTTATACAGAGTTAGTAACCATATTCTCAGGCACTGTCTTAAATGTGGTTGGCCAAGCAATTGAGATTATTATATTGACGATGCTAGTGTATTTAACGATATCACTTGTTATTTCATTAATCCTGAATATTTTTAATAAGAAAATGCAAATTAAGGGCAAGTAACCATTATGGCAATCTACTCGCTAAAAGAAACAAAACAACCGCCAGAATCGAAAACTAAGGCCTTTCTATGGCTGAAAGACAACTTGTTTTCATCCATATCTAATGCTGCACTTACGTTTATTGCGTTATACGTCATCTATTTACTCTTGCCGCCGATTTTAAATTGGACAATTTTTGATGCTAATTTTGATTTGACTGCAGATAATCAATCTTGTGGTCGAGAAGGTGCTTGTTGGTCTTTTGTTAATGCTAACCTTAAAATGTTTATTTATGGGTTTTACCCGCAAGAAGAATTATGGCGCGTTAATACTATGTTTGGCCTTATCGCAGCACTTGTTGTATTTGGATCGCTTATAAAAAAATCACAATATAGAGCGCATTATATTATCGGGTCTTTTTTAATATACCCTGTTGTTGCCTTTGTTTTGTTATATGGGGGGCTAGGCCTAGAGATCGTTGAAACTGACAAATGGGGTGGTCTTACATTGACTGTCGTGGTTGCTGCTATTGGTATTATCGCCTCCTTTCCATTAGGCATTTTGCTCGCATTAGGGCGACAATCTGAAATGCGCGTTGTGAAATTTATTTCAGTGGTATATATTGAGTTTGTACGTGGTGTGCCACTTATTACCATTTTGTTTATGGCGTCTGTTGTATTGCCATTGTTTTTCTCTGCAGGAATGGACTTTGACAAGCTACTTAGAGCCGTGATTGGTATCACTTTGTTTCAAACAGCTTATATAGCAGAAGTGATTCGTGGTGGTTTGCAAGCTATTCCTAAGGGGCAATATGAAGCTGCTGATGCGGTAGGACTTAGCTTTATACAAAAGACAATGTTTGTTATTTTGCCACAAGCACTAAAGATCTCCATTCCAAACATTGTAGGTTCTTTTATTGCTTTATTTAAAGATACAACCTTGCTATTGATTATTGGGTTGTTTGATATGTTAGCGATCGTAGGTGCAGCTAGTAGCAATTCTAACTGGCTAGGAAGAGAAACTGAAGGCTACGTATTTGTTGCCATGGTTATCTGGGTGATTTTATATTCAATGAGTCGTTATTCAAAAAGATTAGAAGTACGTTTTAGCACTGAACACAAGTAGGTAAAAAAATGAGTGAATTAACAAATAAAGAAATCGGCGAAAAAAACTGTTGCAATTTAATTGAAATAAAAGGATTAAACAAGTGGTATGGCGACTTTCATGCACTCAAGGAGATTGATCTCAATGTTAAAGAAGGTGAGATTATTGTTGTTTGTGGCCCTTCTGGTAGTGGCAAGTCAACTTTAATTCGTTGTGTTAACTTTCTAGAAAAATTTCAAGAGGGTTCTATTGTAGTGGATGGAACTGAGCTAACAGATGATGTTAAAAAAATCAGACAAATACGCTCAGAGGTATCCATGGTGTTTCAACACTTTAACTTGTTTCCACATCTGAGTATTATTAATAACTTAACCTTAGCCCCAATTTGGGTGCATAACGAAACCAAGCAAGAGGCAAAAGAAAAAGCACTGAAACTACTAGATAGAGTAGGTATCAAGGACCAAGCTGAAAAATACCCAAACCAGCTTTCTGGTGGCCAGCAGCAACGTGTCGCCATTGCGAGGGCATTGTGCACATCTCCAAAGATAATGCTCTTTGATGAGCCAACCTCAGCACTTGATCCAGAAATGATCGCAGAGGTTTTGGATGTAATGATTGAGTTAGCAAAGGAAGGTATTACAATGGTTTGTGTTACCCATGAGATGGGATTTGCCAAAAAAGTAGCTGATCGGGTTATTTTTATGGATGAAGGTCAAGTTATTGAGCAGAATACACCTGATAAATTCTTTGGAAGTCCTGAATCAGAGCGTTTACAGTTATTTTTAGATCAAATCCTCACTCAATAAACCCTGTATTTGCGTTCAAAGTTATTATTTTAAGCTTGAACAGTCGTTTGCCAGTTATTCAGTATGTTGGCTCACGCCGTTTTTTGTTAAACTTAACTTAACTTGTTCAATATTTAATAATCATGGCTTGGTTCTCAAAAGATAAAAAAACTAAAGAAGGTCAAAATTCAGTTGAAAGTAAAGACTGGAACAAGGAATTAAAACGCAACAATCAACACCCAATTTCATCCGAACAGCATGGATTTGATTTTCAAGAAAACACTTCTACATTAGTATCTAAAGATACATCAAGTACTAAGAAGGGACTAAGTTGTATTTTGGAAAAAATAAGCTCGGACCAAGTTAAAATTTTACGAAATTGTCATCCGGAAAGTAGCGCTGAAGAGTTAATGAAAATCTTAAATCGAACTCATAAGACCAGATTTAGGAATGATATTTTAAATCCACTACTAGAGTGTGATTTTTTTGAGCGTACAATTCCAGAAAAGCCAAAAAGCCCAAAACAAAAATATCGACTAACCAATAAATTTGTTCGCATAAAATTGTCATAATCAAAACTTAACCAAAAAAATTGTAAAAAAAATGATTTTTCAGCATTTTTTTGATGAATATTGCCAAATATTAGATTTAAGCTACTTTTACAAAAAAACTAAATAAATCCTTGGCTTAATATTAAATCGTCAAAATATGGACAAGTCATTTTTATTCTCTTAACCTATTGATTTTTAATGAATTTATCTATTTTTAGGCTTATTTTTTAGATTTTTGTCATTTTCAGCTTATACTATGACTACTTTTTATCTATTTTTTACTATTTTGATATGCAAGCTAGATTTCTGCTAATTTTTTCATTATTACTAAGTGCTAACCTTTGGGCAAATTCAGCTGTTTTTGTTATTAATGACGACAGTAAGATTCGATCTAGTAAATCTGAGCAAAGTTCTAAAAATATTCTTAAAATCGTGAATCAGAATCAGCAATTACAGCGCTTAACCATGCATTATTCTGGATGGTCTTTGGTGGCTGTTGATGATATAAATGGCTGGATCTTATCTTCTAATGTAACTAGCCAAGCACCAATTATTAAACCTAAGCCGGTACTTAACCTTGATACTAACAACGAGAAATACAAGATAAAAATAACCGCTTTATCTGCTGAATTACTTAATGCAGAGAATAATATCACCCTTCTTGAGCAGTCTAATACTAAGTTAATTGCCGATATCAGTACACTTAATGCATCTATTAACACCTTAACACAAGATAACCTTGCATTAAATCAAGCGGCCAGCGCATTTAAGTCTGCTACTACTAGCATCTCTGAGACTGTTAATACTGAAACACTTAATCCAGTTAATAACGAGATTAAAGAAGACTTCTTAATGAATATACTGATAGCTAATTGGATTTATTTTAGTGTGGCGATTGCAGCTACCTTTCTGCTAATTTCTTTCTTAATTGTTAATAGAAATAGACGCCGACACTTTGATTTAAACTCTTTAAGACGTTAATAATATGTCTGCTATGGAGGTAAATATTGATACATTTGAAGTGCTTGTCTTGAAAGAGTCTTTTGAGCGTTTGGTGGTTTTAGATATTTCAGCAGAGTGGTGTGGGCCGTGTAATATTTTGGAGCCTATTATTACTGCTGTTGCTGCTGAATTTGATGAATCTGAATTCTTATTGACCAAAATTGAAGCTGAAGATGAGAATATGAAAATCGCTGGACGCTATGGTGTGCGTGGATTTCCAACGGTTATCGCTTTTATTAATGGTGAAGAGGTGGATCGTTTTCATTCAGCACAAACACCTGATTTTGTGCGTGATTTTATTGACACTAACTTGGATAAAATATCATGAAAATAGGCGTTTTATTGACCAATTTAGGCACACCAGACGAGCCCACAAAAGCTGCTTTAAGACGATATCTATCTGAATTTTTATCCGACCCTAGAGTGGTTGATCCACCAAATAAACTTATCTGGTGGCTAGCATTAAATTTGGTTATCTTGAATATCAGGCCTGCAAAATCTGCACTTAATTATGCCAAAATTTGGGATAGCTTTGGCCCAGGATCCCCTTTATTGAATATCACTCAAAAACAGCTATCTGGTGTTAAAAAAGCACTGAAAAATCAAGATACAGAGTTAGAATTTGAAATGGGTATGCGTTATGGCAATCCATCTATCTCCTCTGCACTAAACAAGCTAAAAGACAAGGCTTGTGACAAAATTATTGTTTTGCCGCTTTATCCTCAATATTCAAAAACCACAACACTTTCAACACTTGATGCAATCAACTTAGAGCTAGATACTTGGTCAAAACAACCAGAACTTGTTTTTATAGAGCAATATTATCAAAATAAAAGCTATATTCAGGCGTTAAACAACTCTATTAGTGAGTATCAAACCGAGCATGGTGTTGCTGATAAGTTGCTTATTTCATTTCATGGCATTCCACAGCGTTATGTTGACAATGGCGATGTTTATTATCAGCATTGTATGCAAACGGCTGACTTACTGGCTAAATCCCTTAATTTGAAAGATGATCAATGGCAGGCTAGCTTTCAATCTATTTTTGGCAGAGAAGAATGGACCAAGCCCTACACAAAGGATACTTTGGAATCTTTTGCAAATTCTGGCATTAAAAGTGTTCAGGTAGTGTGCCCAGGGTTCTCAGCCGACTGTTTAGAGACACTTGAAGAGATTGACGATGAAAACCGTGGTTATTTTATAGATGCTGGTGGCAAGGAGTTTGGCTACATTCCTGCATTAAATACACGTACAGATCATATTGAAGCGCTCATTGATGTTATTTCTGAACATTTATAATTAGTTCGTATAATTTATATTATGTTAAATTGATTGTATTAACGCTATAGTTTATATTATTTTTATACCCCTGCCAATCTAAGAGATATTATGCTAATTTTAAAGCTCTTTTGATTATTCCCAGACAAGTGCCTAAAAAACTAATTCGCCTTCCATTAACAAAATTGATTTCAAGCTCCTTCTGACCATTTTCGTTCCAATGAGTCTCTAAACCCTCTTTTTTGCCATTGACATAGTTGTTGTTACCTTTCTTCTGGCCATTTTTGTGCCAATAGGTTGCTAAACCTTCCTCCTTGCCGTTAACAACTTTGACTTCACGCTCTTTCTGACCGTTTTCGTGCCACTGAGTCAATAAACCATCTTGCTTGTTATCTTTAAAGTTAGCTTCAGATTTCTTCTGACCATTTTCGTGCCAAAGAGTCTTTAGACCCTCTTCCTTGCCGTTAACAAAGTGAGAATCAGTTTTCTTCTGACCATTTTCATGCCAAAGAGTTACCAAACCATCTCGCTCGCCGTCTTTAAAGTTGACTTCAGCCTTCTTCTGACCATTTTCGCGCCAAAGAGTCACTAAACCATCTCGATCGCCGTCTTTAAAATTGACTTCGGATTTTTTATGTCCATTTTCGTACCATTGAGTTTCTAAGCCTTCTTCCTTTTCCTTAGCAAAGTTGGTTTCAGATTTCTTCTGGCCGTTCTCGTACCAATAGGTTGTTAAACCATCTTCCTTTCCATCTTTAAAGTTAACTTTAGATTTCTTCTGACCATCCCCGTACCAATAAGTTGTTAAACTGTCTTTCTTGCCATTAACAAGATTTACTTCAGATTCCTTCTGACCGTTTTCGTGCCACTGAGTCAATAAACCATCTCGCTCGCCGTCTTTAAAGTTGACTTCAGCTTTCTTCTGACCATTCTCGTTCCAAAAGGTCGTTAAGCCGTCTTTCTTGCCATTAATAAAATTGACTTCAGCTTTCTTTTGTCCATCTTTGTACCACTGGATTTCTAAGCCCTCTTCTTTTCCATTAACAAAATTGACTTCAGCTTTCTTTTGTCCATCTTTGTACCACTGGATTTCTAAGCCCTCTTCTTTTCCATTAACAAATTTTATTTGTTCTTTAACGATGTTATCGTCTGTACATTTAATTGCTTCATTATTCATGATTTATTCTTATTTCATTATCTCAAAACGCTTGCAAGTTACCCAATTTGACTCTCTACTGTTAATTCGTTATCAGTTACCTTAAGAGGTCTCAAATACATACTCTTGGCAAGTATTACACTCTCCATCAAGACTTTAATTTTAATGGTTGGGGTTAAGGCGAACAAGCATCTTTACTTTAAATGGCTAGGTTTATGCAATTGAATGGGTTGATAGCCTAAGTTAATGTAGTCATTAATCTTGGCTGGACCACTATCAACAACATCAACAATATCAATATAGCCACTAGGTTTTATACCAAACCATGAGGAGTGTGTGCCACAAACATGTAAGTTGACCTCTTCTTTTTGTACAAGATTCTCTAAGATAGACATTGCCTTTTGTTGTTTCTTTGCTCTTTTTCTTAGGAGTTGAAATTGTTCACGACCATGGGATACAACGGCAATTTCTATATTTGGATATTTGTCTTTCAACTGCACTCTTAAATCTTTGATCATGGGCGCAGCCCACTCCCAAGTATTTTTACCTTTTTCAATCAGTTCAAATACCACACCCTCAGGTTCATTGTTGGACTGTAGGAGACGATCAACACTAGGATGTGTGTAATTCGCCATTACAGTGCTGCTTAAAAGTAATAACATTAGCGCTTTAAATTTAATCATGTATTAACACCTTATCTTTGCTTGTTCGGTAATCATTGTATCTCTTACTCTTTATAATGGCAAATATGTCTAATCAGATTTTTAATATTCAACTGAATAATAAGCAGAATTTTGAATGCCCAGAGAATGATTCAATTCTTGAAGGTGGTCTGCGCCATGGTTTAGCTATTAACTATAAATGTAGCAATGGTACGTGCGGTACTTGCAAGGCAAAACTTATTGAGGGTGAGATAAAAAAAATAAAACATCATGATTATTCACTCTCTACTAGTGAAATAGATAATAAAGAATTCTTGACGTGTTGTCATGCGCCGCGTTCAGATATCAAGCTCGAGCTTGATTTAATTGGCGATGTTCGATCAATTCCCATTCAAAGTATTCAAACTAAAATTAAAGATATTCGCTTTATTAACGATGATATGGCGATTGTCAATCTAAGAACGCCAAGATCTCAAACCCTGCAGTTTATGGCCGGTCAAGATGTGGAATTGAGTTTTAAAGGTGTTGTTTCTCGCTACCCTATCGCCTCTTGCCCTTGTCACGGTATGGAATTAGAGTTTCATATTCGAAATCTTAATATTGATAAATTTTCACAAGAAATTTTCTCTAAAAAACTAAAGGCAAAGGCAAAGGTTGAGTTAGTAGGCCCAAAAGGCATGTTTGTACTAAAAGAAACATCCGCCAAGCCAATGGTTTTCATTGCTTGGGATGGTGGCTTTGCCCCTATTAGAAGTTTAGCCGAACATGCATTTTCTTTGGAAATGACCAATCCTGTTTATTTTTATTGGGCTTATCCTGCTACCGAACCTTCACCCTATTTTGATAACTACGCACAATCTTGGCGTGCGGTGATGGATGAGTATCATTATAAAACCATTGCGTGTGATTTTGATCGATCTAGTAAAAATGATTGCCATAAGGTAGCTAAACAGATTTATGATTCGTTAGACCATAAAGTGATTAACCAATCTGAACTCTACATTTCCGCTCCGGCTGAAGTTTTGATATATTTAGGTGAATTGCTACTTGATAATGGCTTGGACGAATCACAACTAATCGCCTCTCCTATTTAGCATTTTTTTTGCTGTAAATAGGGTTATGATAGAACCATGCTTCTCATTTATTATGCAGCATTGGTTATTGGCTTAGCCGTTCTATTTTCTCGATATGAACGGTATTTGCATCTTTTTGTCCTTATTTTCTCAGTTTCAACACTTTACCTTCTTATTGCCCTGGGGTTAAATCACTTGGCTATTTGGATAATAGGATTTATTCTATTATTTATTAATTTGGTTTTATCTATTGCCTTTATTAGGCTATTACTAATTAAGCCTATTGTCTCCCGTTTTGCGAATAAAGCCAAATTTTCTCTCAGCGATACTGAGAGAGTGGCAATAGAGTGTGGTGACACTTATTGGGAAAAGCAGTTGTTTATTAATCAGCTTGATTGGCATAAATTATTAAATATTAAAACCAAGTTGTTAAATCCTATAGAAAATGATTTTATCCATAATAAAGTACCTTTACTTTGTGACACTTTCAATCAATTTGGCTTGTCAGATAAGACGTTAGATCAAATCAAATCAGCAGGATTTTGGTCTCTTAATATTCCTAAAAAATATGGAGGGCTTGACTTTTCTGCACAGGCGCATTCAAAAATTTTGACTCAATTATCTAGCTGCAACATTTCTTTAGCAGTGACTGTTATGGTTCCTAATTCCTTAGGTCCGGCTGAATTAATTTTGCATTATGGTACAGATGAACAAAAAAAAGATTTATTGCCGAAACTAGCCACTGGTGTTCATATTCCTTGTTTTGCATTAACTTCCACTGAAGCGGGATCAGATGCTGGGGCTATGATCGATTCTGGTGTGATTTGTCAGCAAATACATAACGGTGATAATGTTTTAGGAATTCGTCTCAATTGGGATAAGCGCTATACCACTCTTGCACCAATCGCAACACTTATCGGCCTTGCTTTTAAAACCTATGATCCTGAAAACTTAATTGGCACCCAGTCAGATTTGGGTATCACTTGTGCTTTGGTTGATAGCTCTCTTAAAGGTGTAAGTATTGGTCGTTATCATCACCCTATTGGTTCTAATTTTAGTAATGGCCCACACCAAGGAAAAGATGTGTTTATTCCAATGTCTGCCGTTATTGGTGGCCAAGCAATGATTGGCCAAGGTTGGTTGATGTTAATGGAATCACTCTCCTTAGGTCGTGGCATATCATTACCTTCATTGTCATTAGCGGGTGTTGAGCTGGGTCTTAAAACCTCGCTTGAGTATGCTTTGATTAGGAAGCAGTTTAAACAATCACTATATCGATTTCAAGGAATTTCAGAACAGTTGGTATCTATGGCTGCAGACACTTTAATCATGAAAGCTATGAGTAACTTCCATTTAGACTTACTCGACCAAGGGCTTAACCCTTCAGTGAGTTCTGCAATTTTAAAATACCATCATACTGAATTATTACGAACCAACATTAATCGAGCAATGGACATCCATGGTGGCAAGACAGTGATGCTTGGACAGCGCAACTATTTGTCTGATCTTTATCAAGCAATCCCTATAGCTATCACTGTTGAAGGTGCCAACATACTAACTCGATCCATGATTATTTTTGGACAAGGTTTAATGCGCTGTCATCCTTTTTTAAGAGATGAAATGGCGAGTTTAGAAAAAAAAGATTTGACATTGTTCAACCAATTATCAGGTCGCCACTTAGCTCACCTTATCAGTGTAAAAATCAAAGGTTTTGTTTTGCAATTAAGCGTTGGTCGCCTTGCTAAGACTCCTAAAAATACCAAAGGTTTTGAAAAACATGGCTACCAACAACTTGCCACCTTAAGTGCTAGTTTTTCTTTTCTGGTTGAAATTGCATTAATTAAATTTGGTGCAAAAATTAAATTTCAAGAGAGTGTTAACGGAATGTTTTCGGACTTATTGATAAAAATGTACGGTGTTTCAACTTTGCTGAGATATCATCAAGTGCTAGGCAATGAGTTTGACAATCTTGTTAAGTGGACTTTACAAAAACAAATTCACCAGTCGCAAGTTTTGCTTAGTGATATTTGTGATCAATTAAATTATTCATCAATATTTAAGTGGGTTATCTTGCCTAGAGGCATTAAACAGACGTTTCCCAGTATCAAACTACAGGATAAGGTAATTAATCAATTGATTAATGATTCCAACTTAAAAGATACGCTTACAAGTAATGTGATGTATGCAAAACATAGTGCATTAGATGAATTAGATCAAGCCTATATACTTGCACTAGAGGCTGAAAAGGTTTATAAAAGAGTTGGATATGTTGATAGTTTTGAAGCCATTGATGTGCTATTAGATAGGCAGCTAATTAATATCGATGATCAGCAGCTGCTATTACGTTTAACTAAGTTGCGTCGAAAAATATTAATGGTGGACGATTATGAAGATTAACAAGGTTGGTATTTTAGGCAGTGGGACGATGGGTGCACAAATTGCAGCTGTATTTGCCAATGCAAACATCCCTACTTTGTTGTTTGGTTTTGCATCTCATGTTAAAGATGATTTAAATAATATCAAAAACTTAAAACCTGAGGCGTTCACCCATCCCTCTCAACAATCTTGGATTTATCCAGCTTCTTTTGAAAATGATTTGGCTAAATTAAAAGAGTGTGATTTGGTTATTGAGGCAATTGTTGAGAATTTAAGCGCCAAACAAGATCTCTTTATTAAGGTGATTCCTTATTTATCTGCTAGTGTTGTTTTGTCAACCAATACATCTAGTTTGAACATTGAACAAATTGGAGAGAATTTAGGTAAATTTAAGAATCAATTCTGTGGCATCCATTTTTTTAATCCACCACGTTATATGCCTCTGGTTGAGTTAATACCAACCAAACAAACTGATACTAAAATATTAGACCAGCTAGAAGGTTTTTTTACCTCAGAACTAGGTAAAAATATTCTCTATGCTAAGGACGAGCCTGGCTTTGTTGCTAATCGTATTGGGGTTTTTTCTATAGCAACTTGTATCTATCATGCTAATAGACTAAATCTTAATTTTGATACGGTTGATGCCTTGACAGGGACTCAATTAAAACGACCAAAAAGCGCAACTTTTAGAACGGCTGATCTAGTTGGATTAGACATTTTAAATCATGTTTTAAATCAATTTTATCATATGCTTGAAGAAGACCCTTGGCGCGCTTATTTTAAAAGTCCTCAGTGGTTAGATCGATTGTTAAAACAACATGCACTGGGTGAAAAAACCAAGACTGGTATTTATAAAAAAGAGAATGGTGAAATTCAAGTTTATCAAATAGATGATAAAAATTATATCAAAGCTAACTATGAGATTGATTCTTCCGTTAAATCTATTTTAAAAACAGATAGCTCCCTATGGATTGCCAAGCTTAGAGCTAATCAACACCCTCAATCGCAGTTTCTTTATTCAGTGATTAAAGACACTTGTCTTTATAGTGCTTATCACTTACAAACGATTGCGATCTCAACTAGAGATATTGATTGGGCGCTGCGCTGGGGTTTTGGCTGGGAAGTGGGGATTTTTGAATTATGGCAAGCTAATGGCATTCAGTCTTCATTAAATTTATTCTTAGAAGATGATCCAGCCATGTCATTACCTCCTTGGATTAACAACTTGTCAAGCTTTTATACTGATGATGGTGCGTATTCGCCTAGTGAGAACAAATTTATTCCTTATTCTAATCATCCGGTTTATGATCGCCAACTGTATCGTCCTTCGCTAATGGGCGAGCGTCAAAATAGGCAAGAACAGATTATTTTTGAAAATGATTCAGTTAAATTCTTTCATGAGAATGATGGTATTACGGTCTTTAGTTTAAAAACCAAGTTACATACTTTGAATTTAGAAATGATTGAATCACTACAACAAGCCATAAAAATTTCCGAACAAGAGTTTAAAGCCATGATTTTATGGCAAGATAGCGCTCCTTTTTGTGCAGGCGCTAATTTATATGAGATTGTTGCTGGTGCTAAATTAGGAATGATAGATCATCAAAATTTATATACTAAGTTTAAGAAAAAAGCCTGGCAACTATTTAAACCTAATTTACCAAATATTGATGATTTAAGGCCTATCAATGAAGTAATTGAATTATTGCAGAAAACTCTAATGTCACTTAAATACAGCAAAATTCCAACTATTGCAGCAGTTGAGGGTTTGGCATTGGGTGGCGGCTGTGAATTGCTGATGCATTGTAATCGTCGAGTAGCTCATACAGAAAGTTATATTGGTTTAGTAGAGATGGGTGTTGGACTAATTCCTGCGGGTGGCGGTTGTAAAGAGATGGCTAGACGAGCGGCAGCTAGAAAAGATAGTTTTACTGCATTGAGTCAATATTTTGAGCAAATCGGGTTGGCCAAAGTATCTAAAAGTGCACGATTAGCTGTTGATATGGGATATTTAGATCAGCAGGATGTTATTGTTGCACAACGACTAGAGTTATTATATTTTGCTAAGATGCAGGCGCAAATTATGATTGATGGGCAATATCGTCCAGAAGATCTATATCAAACCTTTAAAGTTGGTGGTGTTACTGCAAAAGCTAACATATTAGCACAATTGACCAATATGAAGGTTGGTGGCTTTATTTCCGAACATGATGAATTAATTGCACAAAAAATTGCAGATGCTCTTTGTGGTAGTGAACTCGATGCCAACACTGTGGTTGATAGTCAATATTTATTAGATTTAGAAAAAGCTCATTTTATCGAGCTGTTGAAGTTGCAAAAAACGCAAGATAGGATTGAGCATATGTTGATTAAACACAAGCTGTTAAGGAATTAATATGTCAGAAACAGTCTACATTGTTAATAGTGTTAGAACCCCTGTTGGTAAGGCCGGTGGTGTCTTTAAAAAAATTCGTCCTGATGATTTACTTAGCTTTGTTTTAAGCTCTTTGTTGGAGGACAGCCCAAGTATTGATCCTAGCACAATCGATGATGTTATTATTGGCTGTGCAATGCCAGAGGCTGAACAAGGTCTTAATGTTGCTAGAATCTCTGCTTTACTCGCAAATTACCCTCATTCAGTCCCTGGCGTGACAGTGAATCGTTTTTGTGCCTCAGGTCTACAGTCTATCGCCTATGCAGCTGACCGAATTCGTTTAGGTGAGGCGGATGTAATGGTAGCTGGGGGTGTTGAGTCAATGAGCATGATTCCAATGATGGGGCATCATCCTGCTTTTAATATCAAAGTTTTTAAGACAGATAATGTGGGCCTTGCCTACGGCATGGGTGCTACTGCTGAGTTGGTGGCTAATAAATATCATATCGATAGAGATTCGCAAGATCGTTTTGCTTTTGAATCTCATCTAAAAGCCATTAATGCAGTTGAGCAAAATTATTTTAAAGATGAAATAAAGCCCTACAACGTTATCACCAAATCTTACAATTTAGAGTTACAAAAAGCAACACATCAATCTAATATTGTATCTATGGATGAAGGCATTAGATTTAACACTTCAATTGAGCAGCTGGAAAAATTGAAACCTGTATTTAATCACCAAGGATCAGTTACCGCGGGCAATAGCTCACAAATGAGCGATGGTGCTAGCGCTATTTTGCTATGTAGTGAAAAAGCACTCAAGCGTTTTGATTTAACACCAATGGCACGGTTTGTTGGTTATGCGGTAAGTGGTGTCGATCCTAAAATAATGGGAATAGGTCCAGTCTTGGCCATTCCAAAAATATTGACACAATGTGGGCTTAAGCAGCATGACATTGGCCACATTGAGCTTAACGAAGCCTTTGCCGCCCAAAGTCTAGCTATTATTCGAGAATTGAAACTAGATCCAGCTATTGTTAACCCTTTGGGGGGAGCTATTGCCTTGGGCCATCCATTAGGTGCGACTGGAAGTATTAGAACTACAACGCTACTTCATCATTTACAAAGAACTAATACACGTTACGGCATGGTAACAATGTGTATTGGTAGTGGCATGGGGGCTGCCGGTATTTTTGAAAAACTATGAATAATAAGTTGACACATTTAACGCAAATACTAGATGAGGCGTTTTACAAAAAACCTGACCATCCAGCATTGATTGGCTTGGGTAAGTCAATGCATTATGATGAACTGTATAACCATAGTATTTGTTTATCAAATTATTTATCATCTCAAGTTAATAAAGGCGTGGTTGGCATTATGATGCCTAATATTTTGGCACAACCTGTTAGCCTTTTTGGAGCATGGTATGCTGATCGGACAGTGACATTAATTAATCCGCTTTACACGAGTACAGAGTTGTTGAAACAATGCTTAGATGCTCAAGTTAGTACGATTATTGTTGCCAAGGTATTTTATAAAAAACTTGCTCCTATACTTAAAGATACCAAAATAAAATATATTGTTACAGTTGGTATTGGGGATTTTCAACCATTTTTTAAGCGACAGATTGTAAATTTTACTACCTGCCTTAAAGACAAATCATTTAGAGTTCAAAAATACTCACAGTTTAAGTATGCGACGCTAAACCATATAGTTGGTAATTATTCTAACAAGCCTAAGACTGGAAGATTTAAAAACAAAATAGCCTTGTTACAATATACTGGAGGGACAAGTGGAACCCCCAAACCTGCAACCTTAAGGCATTCTAATATTTTAGCCAATATTAATCAACTTGAGCACTGGCTCCCAGAGGATATCAATAGTGATAGCATTATCTTAACCGCCCTGCCACTTTATCATGTCTTTGCGTTAAGCGTTAATTTCTTGTTATTTATGCATATCAAGGGCACCAATGTATTGGTGCTTAACCCAAGGAATATTAAACAATTAATTAAACCAATTAAAGAATACAATATTAGTGTGATTACTGGCGTAAATACACTGTTCAATGTATTGATTCGACACAAAGACTTTAAAAAAATTAACTTTTCAAATTTAAAGTTGACCGTATCAGGGGGAATGCCGCTAGATAAAAAAACGTCAGACCAATGGCAGCTAGTAGTTGGAATGCCTATCTTGCAAGGGTATGGACTGAGTGAATGCTCACCTGTTGTTAGTGTTGAAGATTCTCAAACAAGTGAATTTAGTGGATCTGTTGGAAGGCCTTTGATCGATACTAAGATTAAAATTTTTGATCCAAAATTAAATAAACTAAAGGCCAATAAAATTGGCGAAATTGGCATTAAAGGCCCTCAGGTAATGAAATCATATTGGCACAGAGAGGAGCTGAACAAAAAAGTTTTTACCATAGATGGTTATTTTCTTAGTGGTGACTTAGGTTATTTAGATGAACATGGCCGAATTGTTATTGTTGATCGGGTGAAAGATATGGTTATTGTTTCAGGATTTAATGTTTACCCGTGTAATGTAGAGCAAGTATTGGATCAGCACCCAGATGTTTTAGAGTCTGCCTGTGTTGGTATTGATCACAAGGTTAGTGGCCAAACTATCAAGGCTTTTGTTGTTAAAAAATCAGACTCAACACTTAAGAAAAAGTCGCTTATTAATCACTGCAAAAAACATCTTGCTCATTATAAAATTCCAAAAAAAATTGAGTGGGTTGAATCATTGCCAAAATCTACTGACGGAAAAATTATTAAGAGATTATTAAATAATTAATAAAAATAGATTTTTTTGTATTTTGACCCCAACTATTGGCCTATAAGGCTTTACGCTTTTTATTAGAAAAAAGTAATATTATGGCATTATAAATTAATGATATTTACACGCTACATTTGCTGAAATTATTTTCATTTATTTTCATTCTCGCAATCCCTTTTGTATCAATATGTTTTGTGATTTTGAGCTATTTATGACAAACACACCCCTTGCAAAAAAAGGCAAAACACACTATATTTAGTTGCAGTTATCTTTTATTAACACTATATGTAGTGTTTTTTACTCTGGGGGAGTATGAATCAAAATATTAAAGTCACCAAGCGAAATGGTCAGCAAGAGTCAATCGATATGGAGAAAATCCATCGCGTGGTACACTGGGCATCTCAAGACCTAAAAGGGGTGAGTGTTTCTCAAGTTGAAATCAATGCACAACTGGCATTTTTTGACGGTATTAAGACTGAAGATATTCATGAAACTATTATTAAATCAGCTGCTGATTTAATCTCTACAGACTCTCCCGATTATCAGTATTTAGCTGCGCGTTTGGCTATCTTTCATTTGCGTAAAAAAGCCTTTAAATCTTTTACCCCGCCCCCCCTTTTTGAGCATGTAACAAAATTTACTGATTTAGGTATTTACGATAAAGATATTTTAGATAAATATACGAAAGCTGAAATTCAAGAGCTTGATGAATACATTGATCACTGGCGTGACATGAAGTTTTCTTATGCTGCTGTTAAACAGCTTGAAGGAAAATACTTAGTGCAGAATCGTGTTACTGGTGCTATTTATGAATCTCCGCAGCAGCTTTATATGTTGGTGGGTATGTGCTTATTTCAGGAGTATACAACCCAAGCTAGAATGGAGATTGTTAAGCGCTTTTATGATGCTGTTTCTAATTTTAAAATTTCACTTCCAACGCCAATCATGGCGGGTGTTCGCACCCCTACGCGTCAGTTTTCGTCTTGTGTTTTAATTGAAGCAGATGATGATCTTGATTCAATTAGTGCAACTGCAGGCGCTATTGTTAAGTATGTTTCTCAGCGTGCTGGCATCGGTGTTAATGCAGGACGTATTCGTGCTATTGGTAGTCCTATTCGCAATGGTGAGGCAACGCACACTGGCTGCATCCCTTTTTACAAACATTTCCATACAGCGGTTAAATCTTGTTCTCAAGGTGGCGTTCGTGGTGGTGCAGCTACCCTATTTTATCCATTGTGGCATTTAGAGGTTGAAAGCTTACTGGTGTTGAAAAACAATACGGGTACTGATGAAAACAGAATTCGTCATTTAGATTATGGTGTGCAATTTAACGGTCTTATGTACCAGCGTTTTTTAGAGGATGGCAACATTACGCTTTTCTCACCGCATGAAGTGCCTGGCTTGTACGATGCATACTTTGAAGATCAAGCTGAATTCAAACGTTTGTATGAGGTCTATGAGCAAGATGATTCAATTCGCAAGCAAACCATTAAGGCTAGAGATTTATTTGCCAAGTTTATGCAAGAGCGTGCCAACACGGGTCGTATCTATTTGCAAAATGTTGATCATTGTAATACTCATGGTGCATTTGATCCAAAAGTTGCGCCAGTTCGTCAATCAAATCTTTGCATGGAGATTACCTTACCAACCAAGCCGTTACATTCGGTTCAAGATGAAAATGGCGAGGTGGCACTGTGTACGCTTTCTGCAGTTAATCTAGGCGCACTAGATTCGCTGGATGAACTTGAGGATATTACCGATATTATTGTTCGTGCTTTGGACTCGCTACTTGATTACCAAGATTATCCAATCAAAGCAGCGCAAATTGCTAGTATGAATCGTCGTACACTGGGTATTGGTGTGACAAACTTGGCTTATTATTTGGCCAAAAATAATGCTAAATATTCTGATGGATCGGGCAATGAATTAATTCACAATACTTTTGAGGCTTTACAATACTATTCATTAAAGGCATCAAATATTCTGGCCAATGAAAAAGGTGCTTGTCCTTTATTTCACGAGACTCAGTATGCTAAAGGCATTATGCCAATCGACACCTATAAAAAAGATGTCGATGCATTTTGCAGTAGTGAGTTAACCTTAGATTGGGATCAATTACGTAGTGATATTAAAGAAAATGGCTTAAGAAACTCAACTTTAACTGCACTAATGCCATGTGAGAGTTCATCGCAAATCTCTAATTCAACCAATGGCATTGAGCCGCCAAGAGGCTTTGTTTCGGTTAAACAATCTAAAGACGGTATCTTAAAGCAAATCGTACCAGATTATGAAAATTTAAAAGATAAGTACGAGCTACTATGGGAGATTAAAGACAACGAGGGTTATTTGCAGCTTTGTGCCATTATGCAAAAATTTGTCGACCAATCAATTAGCGCTAATACACATTATGACCCTTCTCAATTTGAAGGTAATCGAGTGCCAATGAAGTTATTCTTAATGGATCTTTTGAAGGCTTATAAATACGGCGTGAAGACGCTTTATTATCATACGACGCGTGATGGCGGTGGCGATGACATGCTTGAAAAAGAAGATGATAATGCGTGCGCTGACGGCGTTTGTAAACTTTAACGGAATCAATTATGTCATATACTATTTTTAATAAAACAGCTATCGATACATTAACCCAGCCAATGTTTTTTGGTGAGACGGTTAACGTTGCTCGTTTCGATAAGCAAAAGTTTGAGATGTTTGAAAAGCTTACGGAAAAACAGTTATCTTTCTTCTGGCGACCTGAAGAGATTGATGTCTCCAAGGATAAAATGGATTTTGCTAAATTATTGCCGAATGAAAAGCATATTTTTCTCTCTAATCTGCAATATCAAATCTTACTGGATTCGGTTCAAGGGCGCAGTCCTAATATTGCTTTTTTACCAATTGTCTCATTACCAGAATTAGAAAATTGGATTGAAACCTGGTCTTTTTCTGAAACAATCCACTCGCGTTCTTACACGCATATTATTCGTGCCATTGTTAATGAGCCAGGTGCTGTGTTTGACGATATCATGAAAACAGAGCAAATCATTGAGCGCGCTGAAAGTGTTTCTAAGCATTATGATGAGCTAATCAAGTGCTCGCAAGCTTATCTCTTACATGGCGAAGGCACGCACGATCTTAATGGTGAGAAAATTACTATCGATCTTACATGCTTAAAACGTAAATTGTATCTTACGATTATGTCGGTTAATATCTTAGAAGCGGTGCGTTTTTATGTATCTTTTGCTTGTTCGTTTGCATTTGCTGAACGTAAAGTAATGGAAGGAAATGCTAAGATTATTAAGATGATTGCTCGTGATGAAGCACTACACTTAACTGGCACTCAGCATATTATCAATATTATTCGTGATGGCAAAGATGATCCAGAGATGACTAAAATTGCTGCTGATTGTGAAGAAGAAGTGATTGAAATGTTTAAAGATGCTTGTGAGCAAGAAAAGAATTGGGCGGAGTATTTGTTCCGTGATGGCTCAATGATTGGTCTGAATGCTGACATCCTAAAACAATATCTTGAATATATTACCAATATACGTATGAAAGCGATTGGCTTAACACCTATTTTTGATGAATGTACAAACCCACTACCGTGGATTAATCATTGGCTGGATTCTGATAATGTTCAAGTAGCACCTCAAGAAACAGAGATTACTTCTTATTTAGTTAGTGCCATTGACAACACACTAGAGCAGGATGATTCTGATTTTGGCGACTTTAAACTGTAATTGATTAATGTTTAGAATCGATATTAATAATATCAACGGTAAAACCGAATCGCTTTATGTGTATGGTGAGCAATCGATTCTAACTGAGCTGGAAGATCATAGCATACTCATTAACCACTCTTGTCGACAAGGCCATTGTGGCTCTTGTATTTTACAATTGCTTAAGGGTGATGTCATGCATCAAGATTGTTTGGTGCCGTTATCTCGAGGTGAGATTCTAGCCTGTCAAGCTAAACCTATTACTGACATTGAGATCGGATCAAGAAATTGATAGGCTGTGAATGTAGTCTAGTACTTCTTGGCTATTGCCTTTAAAAATAACACGATCCAGTTTCTTTTGAATTTGATAGTTATACATCGGGTCGTAATAATCAACTAGAAGCGATTCTACAATAGGTAAAAAACCATCAAAATTGTTTGTACTTTGGTAGTTATTTAGCGCTAATTGCACTTGTAGTTTCATGGCTTTATAGCGCTCTAACCCTAATCTTTTTTGAATCTTTTCCAGGCTTCGAAGCCAGTAGTTGGCAAAGTTATCAAAGCCTTGATCGACATCTTGAGCAATAAAATTATCATGCATGTGAATGACATAAGCATCCATACTAACTTGAACGCGCTCTTGCGTAGTAGCCTCTAATAAAATTAGATCGGCCTGAGAGGTTTTGTTTTTAACGCAATCAGGAATGTGAACAGTACCAACATTAGCGCCCTCGTCTTCAAAAATTAAATGCGAGTAATCTTGTTTTTTAATTAACTCAATCGCAAGCTCATTTTCAAAAGAAATTTGGGTTGGCTGAGGTGTTGTTGTATTGCCAAAAGCGGAGCCTCGATGATTAGCCAAACCCTCTAAGTCAATCTGTTGGTGGATTTGATCTAGCAGTAAGGTTTTACCACAGCCTGTTTGTCCACCAATGACGACAGCAGTGGTGTTAGCCATGATACGATCAGTTTCATCAATAAGATAGCGACGTAGGGCTTTGTAGCCACCTTTTAGGCGTGGATAGTCAATACCTGTTGCTTCAAAAATCCATTGCTGGGTAATTTGACTGCGCATGCCGCCGCGAAAGCAATATAAAGCGCCATCAGGGTGTTTTTTGATAAATTCAAGCCAGATATCAAGTCGTGCTTGTTTAGCCTCGCCTTGTACCAATTCATGGCCTAGTAGTATGGCCTTATCCTGACCTTTATTCTTATAGCAAGTGCCAACAAGCTCGCGCTCTTTATCACTCATTAAGGGTAAATTCTGCGTATGTGGGAAAGCACCCTGTGTAAATTCAATCGGTGCACGCGTATCAAACATAGGTGTATCACTTGTAACAAGTGTTCGGAAATCTTGAAGTTGAGTAAGTGACTTACTCATTGATGGTGACAGTTGCTATGCTACTATCTGATTTGATAATCTCGCCAATAGCTTCTAGCTCAAAGCCTGCTAAGCGCATTACATCTTGGAATTCACCTTGGGCTTTGTCATTAACCATTATCAATAAGCCGCCACTGGTTTGTGGGTCGCAAATAATAGACTGAACTTCTGATTTCATTTGGCTTAAGTGTTGGCCGTAACTATCAAAATTACGCTGTGCACCACCTGGTGAACAGCCATTTTCTAAATAGCCATGAATGTTTGGTAATATTGGCACCTTCTGATAATCAACAATAGCAGAGACACGAGAGCCTTGGCAAACCTCTACCAAATGTCCGCCCAGACCAAAGCCTGTTACATCAGTAATCGCATTAATGCCTTCAATTTTAGCCAGCTTGGAGCCGATGTCATTCAATTGGCACATGGTGTCAATAGCGCGAGTCTCATCTTCTTTGGTGATTTTCTTTTGTTTTTGTGCAGTGGTTAGAATGCCGATGCCTAAAGGCTTGGTTAAATAGATTTTGTCACCCACTTGAGCGGTTGAGTTTTCTTTAAGGTGTTTAATCGCCACTCTGCCAGTAACTGCTAAGCCAAAAATCGGTTCTGGTGCATCAATACTATGGCCACCTGCTAAAGAGATGCCTGCTTCAATGCAAACACTACGACCACCCTCAATGACTTGTTGTCCCACTTCAGGTGGAAGCTTATCCAGTGGCCAGCCAAAAATAGCAATGGCCATGATAGGTGAGCCGCCCATGGCGTAAATATCGCTAATTGCGTTGGTGGCAGCAATGCGTCCAAAGGTAAATGGATCGTCAACAATTGGCATAAAGAAATCTGTGGTACTGATAATCGCCTCACCATTGCCTAAATCGTACACGGCTGCATCATCACGCGATGCATTACCTACAAGTAAATTAGCATCATCAATATCAGTCAGTGAGGATTCTAAAATCGTATCCAATACTTTAGGAGATATCTTGCAACCACAGCCTTGACCATGACTGTATTCAGTGAGTTTAATGTTCAGATTTGATGGCATTAATAACATCCTTTTTTCTAATTTTGTATTGGGCATTTTTATAAATATTTGCCTCTAGTTGTTGCAATATAGTGCTTAAACTTGCCATATTGAGTGGTAATAATAAATCAAATAAAGCTTTATCATTCCTACTTAGCTTAATTTGAGTGATTAGGTTTTTGTCTTTAATGATGCCTCTATTTTTAATTTTAAACAGAAGTATTCCAATAAAAATTCCAATCACAATACCAAATAATAGGTAGCTGTATTTTAGATTGTTCGCCGGAGAATTGCTATTAATGTGTGATAGATTTTGATCTATTTTAACGGTTGGTTGCTTTTCAAGTTTGGCGTGCTTCACTTGGATGCTAATAGGCTGAGTGGCAATGTGTTTTTTGCGTTGGGTAACTTTGTCAAAATAATCAAGCGCAAAACTAGGAATGATGAAATCTTGCTCACCAACAATGGCAAATTTTTGCTGCCATTGTTGGTAATCAAATTCAGACTCATCACCATAGATGGTGGTATTGGCGATAGCTAGATTATATTTTTCAATGTCTTCAAAGTTTCCATTGCCGCGTATTGTAATAATGAGGTTGACCGCCTTGCCTGATTCAGACTTGCTTGTATCAATGCGGGCTTCTATTTTAAAGTCACCAAAAATTCTAAGTTCATCTGGCAAAGGTTTGACGGTTAGAGTCAGTGAATTAGAACGGATTTTAATTGTTTTTGAGGCTTGAGAGTTTATCGAAAAATTACCAAATACCCTGGTGTTTTGACTGCCAACAATCGCCATAACTGGCGGAATATCAAAGTGGCCAAAATCATCGGCAACAATTTTATATTTAAGCGTATGAATATTATAATTTTCGTCTGAAGCTTGATCAGAGTTGTTATTTTTTATAAAAAATAAGCCGGCCACCTCAGGTATTACTAAGTTTAACTGCATACCTTTGGTGGCTGTTTTCTTTTCTTTAATGGTGACGGTTAGCTCAACTTCGTCACCAATGAAAATGGATTTTTTATTAATTTTAGTTTGTAGTATGTAGTTATCACCCATCTTGGTTTTAACGGGTGTCTTAAGGCTAATATCAATTGGCAAGGTATCTTGCTTTACACCATCAACTGTTAGCGTATAGGTGGGAATGGTTAAATCAGATTGTGGTGAAAAAGCATAGGATTGATTGATGGATCTCGAGCGTTTTCCATTAATAATTAGAATTTTTTGAGAATTACTAGTATATAAAACAGGGTTCCCAGCTACGGCATCAATAACTGGAAAGATGACATTATTGCCATCTGAGCTTATGGTTAAGATTACTTGATCACCCGGATAAAACCATGACTGATTAACACTGGCTGTGCTGAGTGCAAAAACAGACGTGTTAAGGATTAAAAATAAACTACCAAGGATTTTGTTCATTATTGTCTTGTTGGTTATTGAGAGGGATCATAAGGGTTCTGAGTTTCTTATTGAGCGATTTCTCCCATCGCTGCTGTTTGATTGTATTGAGTTTATTTCTTTGCTGCTGTTTGTTTTTAGTTTTCTTTTTACTGTTTTTGTTGTTAGGGTTTTTCTTTTTCTTATTTTTAGCTTTTTTATTTTCTTTATTATTTGATTTTTTTCTTTTTTGTTTTTTTAACAACTCTAAATTAAACGTCGCATCTTTGTCAGATTTTAACTTTAAAGCGGCCTTGTAGCTATCAATGGCTTCATTAATTTTTCCTGATTTGGCGTAAGCATTGCCTGAATTGTATAAACGATCAAAGCTAAGGTCGTTGCGCTTTACACTTTGATACTTCTTTAAAGATTGTTTGTATAGGCCTTGTTTGTATAGGCTGTTTGCTTGATTTAAGCGTGCAGCATCATTATCAATGTTGTTAAATTTTTCACCAGCAAGTTTAAATTGTTGATTTTCATAGGCGCTATTAGCTTGATAAATACTCAAAAAGTCAAACAGACCCGCTTCCACATTAAAAGAAATCAGTAGTGTGAATAAGAACTTCATGGCTTTCTTGGTAGTGAGAAAAAAACAAAAAATAACAACAATAAAGCAAGTGACAATGGGTAATAAAACAGTTGTTGTTTTTGAATGATGCTTGTATCTTTGCTGCTTGAAAGCTGTTTGAAGTTATTAATAAACTTAGATAAGACTTCACCACCCAGTGAATATTTCAAATAGCCACCTTGAGTATGTTTACCAAGATCTTTAATATGTGGATTACTTTTAACAATCACAAGGTTGCCATAAGCATCTTCTAAAATTCCAGATTCAATGGGAATGCTACTGCCATGCTCACTTGCAACATCAAAGATAAACACTTGAATGTTGTGCTCATTGGCAAAATCAATCTCATCGCTAAAATCAGTTCTATCACCACCATCGGTTAACAATAACAATTGTTTTGTCGAAGTGTGGTCAAACAGCTCATTTGCAGAATTTAAAATATTGAGTATATTGGTGCCTGTCAAACTAATGCTATCTAGGTATAAGTTTTTAATCAAAAATTTAAGACTGGAAAAATCATCAGTTAGTGGTGATATTAAAAATGCCTGGTTAGCAAAGCCTAAAATAGCAATACGAGTATTTTCAATCTTATCAAGGCTGTTAAGCAGTTTGTTTTTTGCGAACTCAAATCGATTAGGGTAGATGTCATTAGCCAGCATAGACTTTGACATATCAATTGCAATGATGATATCGCTAAGTTGCTTACTTACCTTTATTTCGCCACTTTCAAGCGTAGGCCTGCTAAGCGCAATAAGAATTAAAATCATGCTTAGCAACAACAACTTAAGCCGTGTTTTTGTCGATGTCTTGTGATTGTTCAGGCTAATTTTGGCCAGCACTTCTGCTGAAAATAGATCTTCGATATGGCTATTTTTACTATGGATAAAAAACCATAATAATGCCACAGGTATGATCAGATATAGCAGCTCTATTTGTTCAAAATCCATGTGTTTTTTCGCCAAAAATAAATCAATAAAAATACTAGTGATAGCCCTAGTGGGTAATGAAAGTAATAGGTTTTTTTCTCATATTTGTGAATGTTAATTTTGCTTTTTTCTAACTGGTTGATTTGCTTATAAATTTTCTGAATGCTTTCCTTGCTATTAGCTGAAAAGAATTTAGCACCAGTACTGTTGGCGATATGCTTGAGTATATCGGCATTGTAGTCGCGCTCATTGCCTACTGCCACAGTATAAATTTTAATTTTGTTTTTCTTAACGCGCTCAAGTGCTATATCCAATGGTACGCTATCAGCATTATCCTTACCATCCGTTAGTAAGATGGCAATGCGCTCTTTAGATTTAGAATTATTGAATAGCTTTGCACTTAAAAATAACGCTTCATAAAGTGCAGTTTTACGCCTACCAGCCACACCAATTTCAATGTTATTAAGCATTTTTATAACGCTTTTTTTGTCATATGTGAGCGGCACAACTGTATAGGCAAAATCTGCAAAAATACTGAGCGCTAATTTGTCAGTTTTACGTTGTGAAATAAAATCAATCATAATTGATTTAACGATTCTAAATTTGTCCTGATAGGCCATTGATCCAGAAGCATCTAAAATCAAGGATATTTCATGACCTTTCGAATTATCCAAAATTATTTGCTGTGTTTTAATTGGACTAGCAAGTCCGATCACCAGCAAGCCAAGAGAGGTAGCCTTAAGAATATTGAGTAGTAATTGTTTGGATTTGGTAAGACTAGTTAATAGCGCGGTATTTGGAAAGTAGATGGCACGCTTTTTTTCTTTGCAAAGTAGCATGCAACCTGCAATTAGTATTAGCAGTAGAAAGGCGTAAGGATTCTCAAAGCTCAGCATTAATAAAATCCTTAATTTTTTCTATTAATACTGGATCAAGCTCAGCAACTTGTTTCTTGTATTTGTATTGCATCAACGCTTGATTTATCTGCTTAAGTTGATCCTTGTTATCATGATTGCACAAATATTCAGCGTATTTCTTAAAGCTATAAGCTGTCTTTTTGCTGTCTGAAAAATCAAGATTTTGTAATTTCTGAGCGGCAATTTTTCGTTTATCGTTGCGCCTTGATGTTGAGGTTTTCCAATAGAAAAAGATAGCTATTAATATGGCAATAAATACAATTATTAGAAGATAAACTAAGGAGTTATCGCTAATGGCAACAATTGGTTTAATGTCTTTTAACTGGTTCATTATCGTAGGATTTGGCTCAGTTTAATAAAGGCGTTATCGTCTGTATATATTTTTCCGACATTAACACCATGTTTTGAAAAATGAGATAAAAGCTGATCATCTTGAGACAGTAGTTTTGTCTGGTATTTTCTGGCTAATTTTTTGCCCATATTTGCCTCAATGGTACGTCCATTTTCTGTACTAACCAAATCTAACTCTGAGGCAAACAAGGGTAATTCTTCAAGTGTATCTCGCACGATTATCGCATTAATTTGATGCTTATGAGCCATCAAAGAGTAGTCATGCATTTGATAAAAATCTCCAACAATAAAGCTTAATGATTTGTTCTGTTGCAAGAGGTAATTATCAAGAGTCTTAAGGTCAGATTGAATATTTAATAAATCCCAAGACTGTATTGCTTCAATTACTCGAAGTACGTCACCTGTGTTGTTAAGGTGGAATAATTTCGGCTCACCATTTGTAAAAAATAGTAGCTGAGTTTTATTTTGTTGTTTAATCGATGAGCAGCCTAACAAGGCGATAATTTCAGCAATAGTGTCACTTTTCAAACGCTGGGAGCCAAAGTGTAGACTGCTTGATAGTACAACACAAATGAGTACATTGATCTGCTTGTTTTCATTAAAGACATTGGTTTGCAGATCACCAGTTTTGGCGCTGGCCGAAAAGTTTATTTTACGAACATCATCACCCGCTTCATATGGGCGAATTTCACAAAAATCCAAACCTTCGCCACGTATTTTTGATAGCTCTCCAGCTGACTTATTGGTAAAAACATTCTTCTTAGCGCGTAATAGTATCTCTTGGGCTAGCATGATAAAGCTTAGGGAGTTTTGATGGCTTTAAGTATTTTTTGGATGATAAATTGTGTGCTGATATTGTCCGCTTGAGCTTGATAGCTGAGCACAATTCTATGCTGTAATACTTCAGTAACGACACTGGCGACATCAAGTGGTGTGACAAAATCATTACCTCTTATAAGCGCCTTAGCGCAGCTAGCTTTATACAAATCGATACTTGCTCTAGGGCTAGCGCCAAACTCTATCAAGTCTTTAATATCTTCAAGTCCATAGTCTTGAGGGAATCGAGTTGCAAAGATAATTTTAACAATATATTGCTTCACTGCCTCATCCACATGAATCTGCCTGAACTGGTCACGCAACTGTTGGATATCATCCATGTTTGCAACTTGATTGACTGCGTCAAAGCCACGAATCGCTACTCGATTAACCACCTCTAACTCTTCATCAATAGTGTTGTAATCCAAGATGGTTTTAAGCATAAATCGATCAAGCTGGGCTTCTGGCAGTTGATAGGTTCCCTCTTGTTCAACCGGGTTTTGAGTGGCCATTACCAAAAATGGCTCATCAATTTTAAAACTTTCGTTGCCGATGGTGACTTGTTTTTCAGCCATTACCTCGAGCAATGCAGACTGTACTTTAGCGGGCGATCGATTAATTTCATCCGCCAATAGTAGGTTGGTAAAAATTGGCCCTTGCTTAATGCTAAATTCACCACTTTTTGGATTATATATTTGAGAGCCAGTTAAATCACTAGGAAGTAAGTCAGGCGTAAATTGAATACGCTTAAAATCAATACCAAGTGCTTTTGCCAATGTATTAATTGCAGTGGTTTTTGCTAAGCCCGGTACACTTTCTACCAAAATATGCCCACCAGTAATCAAACCAATCAGTAGATTATCAACCAAATTTTCTTGACCGATAATAATCTTTTGAATTTCAGTTTTTATTGTCTTGATCATAGTCGGCATTTGTAATTATTAAGCTGGGTAAGCTAACTCCAGTTGTTCGTAAAGCTCTTCAGGGGTTAGTTCAGGATTGTCATCCATGATCTTAAAGGCAACCACGTTGTCTTCAACAGCACCCCACATCTTCACGTAAGAGCCATTTTTGTAGCCATGGTCTTGTCTGAATGTGTTGAGTTGGTTTTTTACTAAATAGCGCTTGTAGAGTTCAGGTATGTCCATTTCCATGTGTGCAATCGCTTGAAAAAATAAGGCAAACAAATCGTACAGTGAATTTTTAGATGGATCAACGCTAGCACTGGCTGAAACTGCTATTATTTTTTCTAAAATTTCTACTAATTTTTCAGGATCGGTATCGCGTTCGGCCTTCATATCGTTATAAATCTCAGCAAAACCAGCATCACCAAAATGAATAGCTTCTGACATTAAAAAATGCCAAATATCAACCAACTCAACCCTGGCATTATCAAGATCATGAGGTGCCTCAAGATCTTTCCAATGTTTCCAGTTAAATGAATCAATCGCTTCAGCGGCTTCCATATGGATGCAACGTAGCCAAGAAATTTGACGCCCTTCTTGAGTGGCACCTTCAGTCCAAATTTCTCCATTAGTGGCGTCATTAAGCTTTTGTTGTAGCTCGAACATTTGTTTAATTTGATTCATGTTATATATAGGTTGCTAATTAACAATTATTATATAGTGACAGGCCTTTAATTTAAGCCTGAAATGGTGTGAGTTTTTTAATGGCAATAATCAATATACCAACAACAATAGCAAGCGTTACAGGAGTGATGAAAAGTTCCATTAATAAGGGCAATATTGATGGCAAATTATTTGCAAAAGAAGATAAAAAATGCAACTGATCTATATTGTGCATAATAATACTGCCACCGACCATTAGCATGGCGATCATACCAATCCAGCCTAGTGTTTTTAATACTTTTGGCATGCCTTTGATAAGTAAAGAGCCAATAGCTTGGTAGAGTTTATTTTGTTTTTCTTGTAGATAAAAACCCACATCGTCCATCTTTATAATCATGCCAACAATACCGTACACTGCAAAGGTAGCGATTAAAGCAACAACAATTAGTACGCCTAGCTGAGTTGCTAGAGGCTCTGTTGCCACTGAAGAGATCGTTAATGCGATAATTTCAATGGATAAAATTGTATCCGTTCTAACAGCTGAATTAACAGTTGCATCTTCTGCTGCGGTTAAGTCTTGTGTGTCAGGCATGCTGTGATCATGGGCATGTTCATGTGCTTTAATAAACCCTAGCTTTTCAGCTAAAGATTCAGTACCTTCGTAAGCCAAATACGAACCACCCAGAATTAAAATAGGCGCCATAATCCAAGGTGCAAAATAGGTAATCAATATTGCAATCGGAATCATGAGTGCTTTATTGCGTAAAGATTTTTTGGTAATTTTCCAAATAACGGGCAATTCGCGTTTAGCCGCTGTGTTACTAACGTATTGTGGAATGGTGGCTGTATCATCGATTAAGATGCCAGCCGTTTTAGATAATGATTTTGCTGTTTGATTGGCAATGTCATCTAAAGAGCCTGCAGCTACTTTTGTGGCAACCACTGATAAGTCGTCTGCTAAGGCGCCAATATAGCTAATTAAACCTGACATTTATTTATAAACTCCATTGATGAAAAGCATGTGTCCTTATCTTGATTACAAGCGTTAAACATTGATTTTATCAGGAAATAAAAACAAGTGGTTTGTATGGCCACTACATTCTAATATTAGAAAATTGGGTTAATTTTATTAACAAAACTAACCTTTAAATTGATAGCTCTAGGCTTGATTAATCCTGAGATTATGAGTCAATAGTTTATACTTCTGACTACACTTATAAATTAGAGTCTTGTAATCGTTAAGAAAAAAATAGTAATCACCTATGGAACATTTGATATGTTGCATAGAGGCCATATGAGACTGCTAGAGCGCGCCAAGGATTTTGGAGATTATCTGATCGTTGGTGTTACCGATGAAGATTATGACCGTTCTCGGGGTAAGCTAAATGTCGCCCAAAGCACAGAGCAAAGAGTTGAAGCTATTAAGGCAATTGAGTTTGTTGATGAAGTGATTATCGAATCACACAGAAACCAAAAGTCCGAGGACATGGTCAAATACAAGGTAGATACTTTTGCTATTGGTGATGACTGGCTAGGTATGTTTGATTACTTAAATAAATACACTCAGGTGGTGTATTTACCTAGAACTCAAGGTATATCTAGTACACAACTTAGAAGCGATATTTTTGGCACTGTGAAACTAGGCATTGCTGACCTTGGTCGTAATACAAAGCAATTTATCGATGAATCTAAATTTGTTTCTAATTTAGATATAAATCAAGTCTATTCTCAAGATTCAAAAGCCATGGAAGAGTTTACCAATGAGAGTAATGATGTTGCACATGGATACAACAATTACACTGAATTCTTGGGTGGTGATATTGATGCTGTATATATAAATTGCCAGCCAGATGAACGCTACGCTCTGATCAAAAAAACACTCGAACATGGAAAACACGTGTTGTGTGAAAGGCCTTCTGACTTGAGCGACATGCAACGACAAGAGCTACTTGATTTAGCAAAAAATAAACGTCTGGTTTTTTTATCTGAATTAAAAAAAGACTATCTATCGGCACTTAATCATGGTCTTAATGGCTGTGGGTTTAGATATATGATGGCTGAATTTACCTCGCTAATTCAAAGAAGCTCGGTGAAATCTTAATCATTAAACTTGTTGAGTGTCCATTGCTAAGGCAGTGGTAAATAATTAAAAAAAGGAAGCTAAATAATGTACGAAGATCACTATATTTTTACACCTGGTCCAGTAAAAATGTCTCAGGAGATATTGGATATAGGCAGTATGCAAACACCTTATTTTAGAAACCCTGAATTTTCTCGCGTTGTCTATAACTGTGAACAAGGTCTGATTGATATTGTTAATGCACCTAAAGGATCTAAAGTTATATTTTTAACAGCATCAGGCACTGCAGGCATGGAGTCTGTGGTGATGAATCTACTAAATGATGATGATAATGCGTTGGTTGTTAATGGTGGAGGGTTTGGTGCTAGATTTGTAGATATTTGCAATACGCATGAAATACCTAATACAAACTTTAAGGTAAAAAACACCAACCTAAGTGATATTGATACACTTGCACCACAGGGTGACTTTAGTGCGCTGGTAGTCAATGCACACGAAACCTCGGTTGGATGTTTGTATGATGTAACAGCATTAGGGGACTACGCTACACAACATAACATGCTGCATATTGTTGATGCTATCTCTATGTTGGTTACTGATGATTTAGACATGCAGAAAAGTCATATTGATGTTGTTATCGCCAGTTCACAAAAAGGTTTTGCCCTACCACCCGGATTGACCATGGTGGTGTTATCCCCTAAAGCAATAGAGAGATTACAAACTGTAAAATCACTTTACTTTAATTTTAAAGATTATTTGAGCAATGGTGAAAGAGGTCAAACGCCCTACACGCCTGCTGTTACCATTATGCTTCAATTAGAAGCAAGATTAAAACAGATAGAAAAAAGGGGTGGAATTTCCCAAAGTATTGCTAGCGCTAAAGAAGTGGCTGAATATTTTAGATCAAGCTTAGAAGGCCTACCCCTAAAGGTTGCAACCTTATTTATGCCAAATGCTATGACGGCACTAAGCCCAACAGATGGCAAATCAGCACTCGATATTGTCAATGATCTAGAGCGTAACTATAAGGTAATGGTGTGCCCTAATGGTGGTGATGAGCGGGAAACTATATTTAGAGTGTCGCACATGGGTGAGGTGGATAAAGCTTATACAGATGTGCTTATAGATGCCTTGTTTGATTATTACAAAGTGAGTAGAAACTAGCCTATGAGCAATATAAGTCAAAATACACTAAGAAAAGCTCAATTGATTATTTTAGATATGTTGATTGAATTTGATGCTATTTGCACAAAACATAATTTGAGCTATTGGCTAGATTCAGGCACCCTGCTAGGCGCTGTCAGATATCAGGGATTTATCCCTTGGGATGATGACATTGATCTATCTATGCCGGTTGAAGATTACAATAAATTTAAGGATATCGCAACAAGTGAGCTATCTAGTGATGTTTTTTTTCAAACTAAAGAAGCTGACGAAAACTTCAAATTTGACTATATAAAGCTTCGCTCAAATAAGGCTGACATAGTGGAATTTCATGAAAAAGACAGAGACATTCAGTACCATCAAGGTGTGTTTGTTGATATTTTCCCCATGTTAAGTATTGATAACACGCCAAAAAATCAAGCTTTTTATAGTGACACATTGGAAAAAATTCGTTCATTTTCCTCTATTAGTCTGCATACGCCAAACGGTATAGATAGTCCAGATAAGCGTAAAGCGCTTATCAATGAGTTAGACTGCTTGCACAAAGAGTGGGATAACGACACATCAAAAATAATATATGGTGGTGAGATGCCAGATGTTTCCGCCTGGTTTGATCTAGGCAAGGTGTTACCATTGAAAAAATTAGAGTTTGAGGGGATTGAGTTTCCAGTTCCAAATGATTGTCATCATTATCTAACCGAAATATATTCATCTAACTATACCAAGACGCCACCTAAAGAAAAACGAAAAACACATGCATTTAATATAGAGATAAATTAGAAAATAATGATAATCAATTGTGATCTTGGTGAATGTTTAACACCTAATCTTGATGCAAATATCATGCCACTCATTGGCATGGCTAATATCGCTTGTGGTGGGCATGCCGGCAATGATCAAAGTATGGTTGATGCGATTAGGTTGGCTGTCAATAATAACGTTAGCATTGGTGTGCATCCTAGCTATGCCGATAAGGCTAATTTTGGCCGTGTTAGTCACACCCTGTCAGAGGATGAATTATTTGATTTAATCCATACTCAAGTGATGCATTTTCAAAATCTTTGCCATCAGAATGGCGCAACTTTAGAATACATAAAGCCTCATGGCGCTTTGTATCATGACATGACTCATCAGCCATCTGTACTTGGCGTCATGTGTAAAGTGATTGAATCAATTGATTCAAATTTAACTTTGGTGGTGCAAGCTGGCAATGAAGATCATTTTAAAAAATTCGAAAATAATCAACATAGTGGTTTTTTGCGAGAAGTATTTGCTGATCGAGCTTATGATGGATTGCACCTGATCTCAAGAACAGAAAAAGAGGCTGTTTTAAGTGATGCTGACCGTATTATTGAGCAATTTTGGCGGTTTAGTAGTAACACTGCACATAAAATTGATACAATTTGCTTTCATAGTGATAATCCAGCCTCTGTAGAGGCGCTTATAAGGCTTAAAAATGCATAAAATCATTCTGGCGGGGGAGAGTTCAATACTCATCTACTTTGGCGATAAGATTGATGCCTCGTTGCCTGAAAATATCGCAAATTTTGCAAATGAGCTAAAAAGTCAATATTCTGAATTAATTATTGATCAAACACAATCTTATACATCATTATTGGTAAATTATGACTTGAGTAAAATTGATTATTCAAAGTTTTCAGATAAGGTGAAAGCTTTATTAAATAATTTTCAATTTTCAGATTCGGCCAAAGCGCCCAGCATAATTCATATTCCAGTTTATTATGGTTTTGAAACAGGGTTGGACTTAGAAAGACTACTCTCGGAGAAAGATCTGAGCTTGGATGAGTTTATTGAAATTCATAGTGCTGGCGAGTATTTAGTGCATGCAATTGGTTTTAGCCCTAACTTTGCTTTTTTGGGTCAAGTGGATGAGCGTATTCAAGCACCCCGTTTAGCCACACCAAGAATCAAAATTCCAGCTGGCAGTGTTGGTATTGCTGATTCTCAAACAGCCGTCTATCCAGCTGATTCATCTGGTGGCTGGAATATTATCGGTAGAATATTATTGGATTTATCATTAAATAATCCAGAAAATATTCATAAATTTAAAACCGGTGATAAGGTGGCATTCTATCCGATTACTCGAGATGAATATTTATCAAACGGTGGCAAACTATGAGCATTAAAGTCATTAATCCAGGTTTTTTAAGCAGCATTCAAGACTACGGCCGGATAACTCACGCATCTTACGGCATGAGTGTGAGTGGCGTAATGGATGAGCAGGCTTATATGTGGGGTAATTACTTATTAGAGAATCACTTTAATGCCGCTGCTTTGGAGATTGTGTTTGGCAGTGTGACACTTGAAGTATTGAATGACAGTGTTATTTGTATCACCGGTGCAGATTTAGATTTTAAAATTAACAACAAGCGAGCATTAACCTGGCACAGTGTCCAAGTTTATCAAGGTGATGTGTTGAGTTGGGGTGTATTAAAGTCTGGTGTTAGGGGGTACTTGTGCGTTAAAGACGGATTTGAAACTGATGTTATGTTTGACTCAAGGTCAGTTAATTTGCGTGAAAATATCGGTGAAAAAATACAAGCTAATGAGGTGCTTAAATGCAGTAAATCAAATGATGAAATCAATCATTTTATGGCGGCAAAATTTATCCCTAATTATGAGCAAGCATTAACCTTAAGAATATTACCAAGCTATCAATTTAATGAATTTAGCTTAGAGCAACGAGAGTTATTTTTTGCACAAACCTATCAAATTAGTAGTGCTAATGATCGAACTGGTGCCAGGTTAAGTGGCGTGCCAATTGCTAAAACTAAATCCAAGATGATCTCAGAGGGTATAAGTTATGGTAGTGTTGAAATTGCCACGGATGGACTGCCCATCATCCTATTAAAAGATGCGCCAACCATTGGCGGCTATCCGAAAATTGGCACAGTATTCTCGTTGGATTTAGCCAAGCTTGCACAAAAACAAATGGGCGATAATATAAAGTTTGAATTAATGGATATTGAACAGGCGCAAAAACAACGCGCTGAATTTAATAAATTCTTTGCGATTGAATATTAGTCTTTTTCAGTGCTTGAAAAATCTAAACTGTTAAAAATCTGACAGAATAACTCCGCGGTTTTAACCGTATCGTATAGTGCTGAATGCGCTTGCTTGTTGTCAAATTCGATGCCTGCTTTAGCAATAGCCTTGGCAAGCACTGTCTCTCCAAATGCAAGTGCCGATAAGCTAACTGTATCAATTGTAGAAAACTGATGAAACGGACTTTTTAGTTTTGAGCGGTTACTGGCTGCGTACAAAAAGCCCAAATCAAAAAATGCATTATGACCAACTAAGATTGAGCGCGTACAATCCTGCGTTTTCATTTCAGTGCGAATGGTTTTAAACATTTCGTTTAATGCCAGCTTTTCTTTAACAGCGCCACGTAGTGGATTATAAACATCAATGCCGTTAAACTTTAATGCGGCCGGTTCAAGATTGGCACCTGAAAAAGGCTCTATGTGAAAGTGTTCTGGCTCTTTTGGAAATAACTTGCCATGCTCATCAATACCAATGATTACCGCACAGATCTCCAGCATGGCATCTGTTTCGCAATTAAATCCACCCGTTTCAATATCTACCACAACTGGCAAATAGCCACGAATACGATCTTTAATTTGCATTAGTTAACCTCTTTGAAAAAGATAGAAGAATTTCGATCATGATTAAAGTACTTTTGACGCTTGCTTGGTAGATCGGATATGCTCATTTGAATAAAGCCATTTTTTATAAACCAATTGGTGCCGAATTTAGTTAAGGCGAAAATCTTACTAAATTTCCTTTGTTTGGCGCTAGCTAGTATCTTATTAAGTAATTCGTTAGAAAGCCCTGTATTTTGAGAATTTAGCGCTACAGCGAGTGAGTAGATCTCACCCGTGAAACCTTCCTGACAATCCTTCAAACCGGCACAAGCAACAAGCTGTTGTTCTTGATCGAATATCAACACAAAATCATTAATGCTTTTTTCAATCTCTTGCTTGCTTCTAGATAGGATTTTTCCTTGATCTACAAAAGGCTTGATTAAAGTCAATATTTTTTCAGAATTATCCAAAGTACGATGTTAAAACGTTGATAGAAGTGCACTATTTTAATCTAAAATATAATGCTTTATATCAATACAAAGTAATTATGTCTAATACAAGAAAATTTTCCTCTCAAGTTGTTGATGGTTATGAAAGAGCGCCTTCGCGTGCAATGCTCTACCCTGTTGGATTTAAGAAGGAAGATTTTAACAAACCTCAAGTAGGTATCGCTTCTACTTGGTCTATGGTTACTCCTTGTAATATGCATATCAATAAGCTCGCTGATGAAGCTGAAAAAGGCGTTAATTCTGCAGGTGGTAAGGCTGTTATTTTTAACACAATTACCATTTCAGATGGCATCTCTATGGGCTCTGAAGGCATGAAGTACTCATTAGTATCTCGTGAGGTGATTGCTGACTCAATTGAAACGGTTGTTGGTTGTCAGGGTTTTGACGGTGTTGTGGCAATTGGTGGTTGTGATAAAAATATGCCAGGCTGTATTATCGGCCTTTCTAGATTAAACCGTCCAGGTATTTTTGTTTACGGTGGCACTATTCAGCCAGGAAAAAATCATACAGATGTTGTTAGTGTTTTTGAAGCGGTTGGAAAATATGCTAACAATACCATTGATGCGATTGAATTAGAAAATATTGAAAAAACAGCTATTCCAGGTCCAGGCTCTTGTGGTGGTATGTACACGGCCAACACTATGGCTTCTGCTATTGAAGCGCTAGGTATGAGTTTGCCAAATTCATCAGCTCAAGATGCGATTTCAGCTGAAAAAAATAATGACTGTGTTCGTGCAGGTGAAGCGGTGCTTAATCTACTTGAAAAGGATATTAAGCCAAATGATATCATGACAATGAAGGCATTCGAGAATGCCATTACTGTGATTATTACTTTAGGTGGCTCAACTAATGCAGTATTACATTTGATCGCTATGGCAGATGCTGCAGGTGTTGATTTAAATATTGATGACTTTACGCGTATTGGTGCTAATGTACCTGTGATTGCAGATCTTAAGCCATCGGGTAAATACCTAATGAGTGAGTTAATTGAAATTGGCGGCACATTACCATTAATGAAAATGTTACTAGATGCAGGTCTATTACATGGCGACTGTATGACCGTAACGGGAAAAACTATGGCTGAAAATTTAGCTGATGTTAAACCGTATGATGATTCTCAAGAAATTATAAGGTCATTAGATAATCCAATTAAGAAAGATTCACACTTACGCATTTTGCGTGGCAACCTGGCTTCTGAAGGTTCGGTAGCCAAGATTACTGGCAAAGAAGGCTTAAGCTTTAAAGGTGTTGCCAAATGTTATGGTCGTGAAGAAGAGGCGCTTTCAGCCATCTTAAATGACGACATTAAATCCGGAGATGTGATTGTAATTCGTTATGAAGGCCCTGCTGGTGGCCCTGGTATGCGTGAAATGCTTGCGCCAACTTCTGCAGTTATGGGTAAAGGTCTTGGTGGACAGGTAGCGTTAATTACAGATGGTCGATTCTCGGGTGGAACACACGGATTTGTAGTGGGTCATATCACTCCTGAAGCATTCAAAGGTGGTGTACTAGCTGTTGTTGAAGATGGTGATGAAATCTTGATTGATGCTGAAAATAATGTCTTAGAGTTATTAGTGGATCAATCAATTATTGATGAGCGCTTATCTCATTGGACTCAGCCTAAGCCAAACTACACTAAGGGTGTGCTGGCTAAATTTGCCAAGCTTGCAAAGTCTGCTTCTGAAGGTGCGGTAACGACTTAGATTTTCAAGCTTCTCTTAAATAATAAAAAAGGAGGCTTTAGCCTCCTTTTTTAATGTGTCTTGATATTTGCTACTCTTCTTCTGGTGCAGGAACAAAAACCATTTGTCTATCATCTAGATTAACCGATGCAATCTGAATCTTGATGGTATCGCCTAAACGGAACACTTTACCAGTGCGATCACCTTTTAACTGATGATGGATATCATCAAAGTTATAGTAGTCATCGTTTAAGTCTCGTACTGAAATCATGCCTTCAACAAACACTTCAGTAAGCTCAATAAAGATACCAAATCCAGCAACACCAGAGATAACACCGTTAAAGGTTTCACCTACTCTATCTCGCATGTATTCACACTTTAACCACTGCTCAACATCGCGCGATGCATCATTAGCACGACGCTCTGTTACTGATAGGTTGGTACCAAGCTCGATCATTTTTTTAGACGGCTCTTTCTTTTTATTACCTAATACTTTTTTAACCAACTTGCCCATGAATGATGGGGATTTTTTGTTTAGTACACGGTTGATTGCTCGGTGAACTAATAGATCTGGATATCTTCTGATTGGCGAAGTGAAGTGTGTGTAATCTTCAAATGCTAAGCCAAAATGCCCTTCGTTTGCTGGTGTGTATACCGCTTGTTTCATTGTGCGCAGTACTACAGTTTTAATGATATTTTCATCATCACGTCCTTTTGCATCTTCTAATACTTTTGCAAAGTGCTGAGATTCTGGCTGATCACCACCCTCTAATGTTAGGCCAACAGCTGCTAGAAATTGACGAGTTACCTTAACTTTTTCCGCAGTTGGCTTTGGATGAATTCTATAAAGGAAATCTTCTCTATTTTCACCTAAGAATTTAGCCGTGGCCTGATTAGCCATTAGCATACATTCTTCAATTAGCTTGTGAGCGTCATTTCTTGAGCGGGCAATGATGTTGTCAATCTTACCATTATCGTTAAATAAAATTTGTGACTCAATTCGATCAAAATCCATCACACCACGTTTAATTCTAGCTTCTCTTAAGGTTTTGTATAAGTCATACAAATCGTTAAGGTTATCCAATACAGAAGCAAATTCAGTTTTAAGCTCTTTGTTGTCGTGCTCAAGAATGTCGCTCACTTTAGTGTAAGTTAAACGTGCATGTGAATACATAACTGCAGGATAGAATTTATAATCTAGTAAATTACCCGATTTATCGATATTCATCTCACAAGTCATGCATAGGCGCTCTACGCCAGGATTAATCGAACATAAGCCATTTGACAAGGCTTCAGGAAGCATTGGTACAACGCGACGAGGGAAGTAAACAGAGTTACCTCTTTCAATTGCGTCGTCATCCAGTGATGTGCCTTCTGCAACATAATGAGATACATCTGCAATAGCAACAACTAGCTTCCAGCCTTTATCTGTAGATTCTGCAAATACTGCATCATCAAAGTCTTTTGAATCTTCACCATCAATGGTGACTAGCTTCATGTCGGTAATATCAATACGCCCAACTTTATCTTGCTTGGTGACTTCAGCCGGAATTTTAGCAGTTTGCGCTAATGCTTCTTTTGAGAACTCAACTGGAATGCCATTGCGATATAGAGCTGCATCAGTTTCCACACCTTCATCCATATAAGAGCCAAGAATTTTAGTAATCTTGCCTTCGGCTAATGAATTGAAAGTTGGAGCCTTGGTGATTTCAACAATAACAATTTGCTCGTTAGTATTCTCATTACTGATATTTGGAATATTGATGTTGTTACGAATGCGCTTGTCATCAACAACAACGTAAGCACCATCTTCTGTAATGTGTAGACGTGCAACAACAGTTTTGACACTTTCTAGTACTTCAATAATTTTGGCATCACCACGCTTACTAATTAGGCGAGCTTTAACCTTATCTCCGTGAAATACCAATTGCATTTGTCTTGAATTAAGACGTAAATCCTTGCCACCTTCTTCTAATTTAAGAAAGCCAAAACCTTTAGGGTTGGCAACAACTATACCAATTTTAATACCTGCTTCAGGATCAAAGATTACAAAGTCTCCATCGCCATCATAGTCTAGCTGTTCGTCACGAACCATGGCTTTTAAACGATGTGTTAGTGGTTTTTTCTGCTTACCATCAACTTCTAATAGGTCAAATAAGTCGTATTTTGATAAAGATTTTTTCTTCTTGAAGAAAGAAAGAATGTGCTCTCTAGAAGGTATTGGGTTATCGTACTTTTCTGATTCTCTTTTTTGATGTGGATCTTTCATAGATTACTCGTCAAATGGGTTATTGAGGATCAGCGTTTCATCACGATCTGGTCCTGTTGATAAAATATCAATTGGTAAATTTGAAAGCTCTTCAATCTTACGAATGTAGTTTTGCGCTTCAATTGGTAAATCATCGAATGCACTTGTGCCAATCGTTGATGTTTTCCAACCAGGCATTTCAATATAATCTGGCTTTGCATCAGTATAACCCTGAGCGTCGTATGGTGGTGTTGTAATTGTTTTACCGTTAAGATTGTAAGAAATACAAATTTTAATGCTGTCTAATGAATCTAATACATCTAACTTAGTTAGGCAAATTCCGGTTACTGCATTGAGTTTTAGCGAGCGATTAAGGGTAACCATATCTAACCAACCACAACGTCGTTGACGACCTGTCGTTGCACCAAATTCGTGGCCTACCGTACCCAGCACTTTACCAATGGCATCACCTTCATCGATAGCCACATCGTAAACTAGCTCTGTTGGGAAGGGACCTCCACCAACACGAGTTGTGTAAGCCTTGACAATGCCACAAACGTAATCAATATCTGTAACACCAACACCTGAGCCTGTTACCGCACCACCTGAGGTGGTGTTAGACGAGGTTACAAATGGGTAGGTTCCTTGGTCAATATCAAGTAGTGCACCTTGTGCACCTTCAAATAAAATACTCTCATTATTAGCAATGTGCTGATGAATCTTTTCAGTTACATCGGTAATCATTGGGATCACAGTGTTAGCCTGTTCTACCGCTTCGGCTAGTACTGTGTCAAAGTCAAGTGCTGGTGCATTGTAATAATTTGTTAGTGCAAAGTTATGGTATTCCATTACGTCTTTCAACTTCTCTGCAAACGATTCAAGATCAAGTAAATCACCTACGCGTAAGCCACGACGTGCAACTTTATCTTCATAAGCAGGGCCAATTCCGTTGCCTGTTGTGCCAATTGCCGCTTTACCGCGTTTTGCTTCACGTGCGTTATCAAGTGCTACGTGATACGGCATGATTAATGGACAGCCTGGTGCAATCATTAAACGTGATTTCGCATCAACACCAGCTTCTGAAAGCTCACCAAGTTCTTTAATTAATGCGGACATTGACAACACAACTCCATGGCCAATTAGACATTCAACATGTCCACGTAAAATGCCTGATGGAATTAAATGTAAGACAGTTTTTTCACCATCGATCACCAGTGTATGACCGGCATTATGACCACCCTGAAAGCGTACAACACTAGATACTTTATCGGTAATTAAATCTACAATCTTACCTTTACCTTCGTCGCCCCACTGGGTACCAATGATTACTACATTTTTTGACATGTTAATTCCTAACTAGTTAATTTGTTTATTAATATTGTTTACTTTGATTGAGATAAAAATTTCAAATCAAATGAAAATCCTGTTGCTGCTCTTGACTGACCAAAAGACTCGCCAATACCGTTGTATCGACCACCTTGGGCAAGTGCCTTTGAGTAATTTTCGTTGTAGGCGGAGAATACTACACCCGTGTGATATTCATAGCTTTGCAATTCTGCTAAATCATAGCTAGCTTGTATACCTTTAGCTTGCAGCGCTTGGTCAATCTCTTGTAAATCTTTAATGGCTGCTTGTGCCAATGGGAAATCTTTAAACAATTCTAACGCTTGGCTAAGCACACTAGTATCACCTTCTAGCTGCATTAATGCGCTAAATAATGATGCATTATTAAGCGTATTGTTAGCCATAAATACGCTTAAATCTGGTGTAGATCGATGCGCAAAGATGTGTCGTAATTCAGCAGATTGACTTGCATTTAAGGTTTCATCAGCAATTAGCGCATCAAAAATAGCAACATTACCTAAGCTAACAACAATTGAGTCAATCGCTAGAATGTTTAAACTTTCTAGCATTAATTCAATTACTTCAACATCAGCCGAGGTATCTGTTGTGCCATATAGTTCCGCACCTGCTTGAATTGGAGACCTTGAATCGTAAAAATCATCCGCCCTGGTTTGTAAGATTGCATTGATATAGCAATATTTCTCAATTTTATTGCCGGCACGTCTGGCATCGATTCTTGCTATTTGCGGTGTAATGTCAGCATGTACGCCAAGCATCTTGCCACTAGCAGGATCTAAAAATTTAAAAGTCTTCTCGTTTACAGAATCACTGGTTAATAGCAATGAGTCAACATGCTCCACCATTGGTGGAACAACTAAGTTAAAGCCTTTATCAGTGTATAAATCGATTAACGAACGACGAAGCAATTCGAACTTCATTGCTTGATCGCCAGTTAACTCATCAATGCCTTCTGGTAGTTGCCATGTATTCATATGGCTTTATTTAGCCTCAGGATTAAAGTGGCGGAAAAACTCTGTATTTGGGCTTAATACTAAAACATCATTTTGATTTGCAAATGATTTTTTATATGATTCTAGCGAGCGATGGAATGAATAAAAATCAGAATTTTGACTATACGCTTTCGCATAGTTGTTTGCTGACATTGCATCACCCTCACCTCGAATAATCTCAGAGTCACGGTAAGCATTGGCTAGGATGATAGTTCTTTCTTTATCTGCTCCTGCGCGAATAATTTCAGCTTCCTCAGCACCCATAGATCTAAACTCTTTAGCAACACGATGGCGCTCTGCTTGCATACGACGATAAACTGAATTGGAAACCTCTTGAGAAAGGTCGATACGCTTAATACGTACATCAACAATCTCAATACCAAACTCACCAATATCTTTCGAAGCTAGCGTAACAATGTTAGCCATAATTTCACTACGCTCACCTGACACTACATCAGCAATAGTACGCTTTGAAAATTCACTCTTAAGGCCTGTTTTAATAATTTGAGCTAGACGATTGTTAGTACGCGCTAAATTACCACCTGTTGACTTGTAAAATCGTTCTGCATCGACAATACGCCATTTAACGTACGAGTCAACGATTACGTTTTTCTTCTCACCGGTTAAGAAACGTTCTGCTGGCGCATCTAGTGTTTGTATACGAGCATCAAACTTGACCACGTTGTTGACAAATGGCGTTTTAAATTTAAGACCAGGCTCTTTTTCAACACTAACAATTTCACCTAAACGCAATTTGAGCGCTACTTGTGTTTCGTCAACAGTATATACGGCCGAGCTTAGTATAAAAAATACTGCAGCAATAATGATTAATCCTATTTTTTGCATTATCTTACTCCTCTATTACGAAAAACATTTCTAGCGTTGTTTGGGTTTTCTATTTGCTCTTGGGACCCTTGGGTCGCTGCCTGAGTATTTGATTGTTTGGCATTGATTAGCTTGTCAATCGGCAAGTACATCATTGAATTGGCTTTTGAGTCAACCACCACCTTACTAGTGGAGGCAAATACGTCTTCCATGGTTTCACGATATAGGCGCTCTCTGGTAACAACTGGTGCCTTTTCATATTCTCTTAGGATTTGAACAAATCGAGCTGATTCACCTTCAGACTTAGAAACAACTTTCGACTTGTAAGCTCTTGATTCTTCCAATATTCGAGCTGCTAGACCACGAGATTTTGGCAAAATATCATTGGAGTAAGTTTGTGCTTCGTTAATTAAGCGCTGCTTGTCTTCACGTGCCTTTACTGCATCAGAAAATGCCGCTTGAACCTGCTCAGGGGGCTGAGCATCCTGCATGTTAACCGTAGTAATATGTAGGCCTGTTTTATAAAGGTGTAGCAACTCTTGTGATCTTTCTAGGATACGGTCAGCAATGTCAAGTCGACCATCAGTTAAGATGTAATCCATGGTATTTTGACCAACTACTTGGCGAATGGCGCTTTCAGAAACATGACGAAGTGTTGTATCTGGGCTGGCAACATTAAATAAGTAAGCTTGTGCGTCGTCAACTTTATATTGAACTGCAAACTTCGCATCAATCATATTTTCATCTTTAGTTAACATGATCGATTCAGAAGCAACATTTCCACCAAAACGGCGACTGCCTTGCGCCACATTGCGGTAGCCAATTTCAGCAGTTCTAATTTGCGCTACGTTGACCCTACTAAGCGTTTCAATTGGAAATGGCAGGTGCCAATGAGGCCCTTGACCGGTTTCTTCTTGGAAAGCACCGAAGCGCTTAACAACACCTTTTTCAGCCGGATCGATAATATAAATACCCGATAACATCCAAATCAAAACACCAACAATAGCAATAAATTTTATACTGCCCTTAGGTGCTTCTGGTGTAGAAGATGAGTCTGATGACTTACTAGAGCCAAACATACCGTTAAATTTATTTTTAAAATCTTTGATTACTTCATCTAATTCCGGCGGTGTTTGATTGCTGTCACCCCAAGGATTTTGATTGTTGTTATTGTCATTCCAAGCCATTTAAGTGCTTCCATTATTGTTAAAAACCTCAGTTATTTTACCCAATTAAACACACCTCTATGTAACTAATATATGCAGTCCTTTGCTCATTTATATGGTGTTAAAATAAATGCATTTGAAAAGCCTCTATTTAGTATGAAAAAGTCAATTACCCTTTGCTCATTAATCCTTTTTTCTGGCGTTGTGAGCGCTCAAGGCTACAGCCTTAGTTGCGATGATTCTCGCCTACTATTCCCCAAGCAAACCCTTTCTACTGATGATAGTCTAGACGTTTTGGCCGATCGTAGCGAGATCAGTAAGGGTGATACATATTTATTAACTGGCAATGTTTCACTCAACTCTAGCGCTTATTTTTTAGCTGCAGACGAAATTCAAATTAAAAAAACGGATAAAACATCGACTGCCAAGGGTGGTGTTAAATATCAAGATGATGAGTTAATGTTCGTCGGTGAAAGCGCTGTGGTTAAAAAGAAAGCTGATAACAATCACATTACCTTGCAGCAAGTTAGCTTTCATTATCCTGAAAGTAAAATGAACGGCAAGGCCAGTCAGGTTGTTAACGATGGCGTGAGTCAAGTATTTGATTCGGTTAGTTATACATTATGTCCGTTAGGTAATACAGATTGGCAAATGAAGGCTGATCAAATTACCCTAAATTCTGACACTAATCGTGGTGTAGCTAGTGATGTAGTTGTTGAGTTTTTAGGTGTTCCAGTATTTTATGCACCACATCATGAATGGGTGCTTGAAGGTAGAGGTTCTGGATTTTTAGCACCTTCTTTTGGTAGTTACCATGAGTCAGTTGCCGATCAAGGTAGCAACTACCAAGTAAGAATTCCATATTATTTTAATATTGCTGCAGATCGCGATTTACTATTAAGCTTAAATCAGCTTTCAAGTCGCGGTAGTGTCATCGAAGCTAAATACCGACAATTAATTGCTGCGAATGATTATGTTGATGGCGGTCGGTTTGAAATTGAAGGTCATTATTTAAATAATGACAAACTTAGTAGTGTCTACAATGCAAGGTGGTTGTTAAACTCAACAATCGATCTATCGCTCAATGATAAAACAAAATTAAACATCGCAACTAATCGCGTTTCTGACGTAGATTACTTTAAAGAAATAGCACACACTAACACCTCAGGTTCTGCACTTAACTCGAAGGTTGATTTAACCTTTGAAGATGCTGATAAAAATCTTAATATGGTATTTTTTGCTGAAAGTGAACAGTTAATTAATTCTGGCACTGCTAAATACACCAGGGCGCCAGAGCTATCCATTTCAAAAGGTTTTGCAGGGTTGGATAATCGTCGCATGGATTTATCATTAGTGAGTACTAAATTTACACATAAGGATG
>DTUI01000028.1 GCA_012964205.1 Candidatus Thioglobus sp. | reverse complement strand
GTGGCGGTCAAATGATGGCTAAAGAATCAGATGTAAACTTCTTAGGTGCATTGCCTTTAGAAATGGATATTAGAACTGACGTAGACGAAGGCACACCAACTGTTGCTAAGAATCCTGATGGCCGTGTAGCTGAAATCTATAAAGAAATTTCAAGAAAGGTTAGTGCCAAACTAACTCTGCAAGATCGTGCAGTTAGCGCATTCCCAAGCATTACTATCGAATAAAAAAATGAATTTTATAATCTACTAAAGATTATATTTGGACGAAAAAAAAGCCTTGTTAAGGCTTTTTTTTCGTCTGTTACATTGTTAAAAGTTATTCAATTACTCTCAATTTCAGCTTCAAGTGAATTATAACTCTTCACCACTTCTTTCCATTCTCCAGTCGAATTAGAAAATGCCTTAGAGAAGTGATTCATTTTAATCGTTGGAATAGATGGCGCATCATCACCTAACAAGTCGTCAGCAACGTGCTGTGATGCTGAGCGATAATTAAGTCTAACATCAACATTTAGTTGTTTTGACTTGTACTTATTAGCAAACACAAAATTATGTTTACTATGGCCTTTAGGCGGAATGGTAGTATCTCTCACAATATTGGCAATCGCCCATGGATCGTGAGTATCGTTGCCCTGCTTATCTACAGCCCACGTTTTAAATACAACTGTTTTATCTTCATCAAAATCATGGTGAGAGTCTAACTTTCCTGTTTCAAACAAGACGTTACCTTCGTTATCCGTAATGGTGGCCTCAATCCAAATATGGCGAACTTGTGTCAAAGAAGTTGGCAGATTGTGCCCTGCACCAACATTATGGACATCAACATCTATCTCGAACAGACCATCCTTTCTTTGCTGTAAATCTACTTTAAGCTCTGTTGCATGTTGAAGGCGTTTTCTTGCAATGTCAGCATGTTGACGTTTACGTAAATTTTTAGGTGACATTATCGAGGAAATAATAGCGTTTCCACCTACAAACTCATGCAAATGCACAACGCTATGCCTTTCTGTGCCAAGTGTTGAAGCTTTGCCATCAAGTCTTGCTTTTTGATTAATGAAGGTTTCAGGGCGCTTCATTGTTTTTGCGATTTGAATAGCAACTTCTACAGAATTCATATGGCAATCTTGACATACGATCTCATTCTGCGCATAAGGCGAAGTACGCCACTCGTCAAAGGTTCTCTCAACGCCAATACCATTTTCTGGGTGAATAATATTATGACAACTTGCACATAGATTGGCCTTTGTATGTAATTCAGAATATTGTGTCTCATGATACGGAGACTTTGAGTTTTTCAAAGGGCCGTATTTGATATGTGTTTCAGTATCAATAATATGAGAGCCGTTACCATGTTCAGAACTAATGGTATCTGAAAGTGGCACTGCGCCAGAAATACTATGACACACATCACAAGTTACACCACGAGCCGCTTTTTCTGACACGCTAAACTCATTTGTCTTTTTATCCCAGCTTACGGTACCTGTAAGAACGCCGATTGGTGAATGACAACCAGCACAAAGATTAAAAATCTTACCATCAGTTTCGTTTAAACCTTTTTTAAATTCTGCTTGAAAAAGTGGATCGTTCCAAGAATTAGAGTGCATTGAACCTCTCCAGCCGTCATATTGCTTAGGGTGACAACCTGCACATGTTTCAGGATTTTCAAAACTATCTAAGGTTGCTTGATGATTATTTTTAGTACGCAGCATAGAGGGTGGAAATGGACGCTCTAGCGTTGGCTTAACATCTAAACCAGCTACCGCACCGTTAACACCAACATTAGCAGCATTTAAATTACCAAAAGAAAATATCATTAAAGTAATTGACAGTAGTTTTAATAGATTTGTTTTCATTATTTTTTCTCCTCAAGGGTTGAAACAAGATAGCTTGAGTAGTAAGCCACTGCCTCTATTTCTCCATCACTCATTGAATCTACAATTCTACGCATAACCCTTTCATTATCATTGGTGCGCTTTCTGTTTTTAAATTCTTTTAAGGTTGAAATTAAATACTGTGGATGTTGATTTGCCAAAATTGGTATATTGAAATCTACCAAAGAATCTCCATTTTTTCCATGACAGACAAAGCATGCAGCCTGCCCTGTTACCGGATTACCGTTATCGTACAATTTTTTACCCAATGTTAATAAACTGGTTTTTTCCTCATCAGTTTTTAAATGCATTATATTTTTCATCACAGGGGTTTTAACTTGGGATTCATAATATGCGCCAATATGAATTAAGTCAGCTTCGTTAATACCTAGCGCAAAATTTGTCATGGTGGCATTTTTTCTACCAGCAGATTTAAAATCTTTAATTTGCTTAATAATATAGCCTGCAGGTTGGCCAGCAAGTGCTGGAAAATTGGGCACAAAACTATTGCCTGTTGGACCATGACAACCCATGCAAGCTAAGGTTTTTGTTTTTCCAATTTTGGCATCACCTTCTGTTGCCACAGACACATTGGCTAACAAAACTGCTGCACTAAATAAACAGATTTTTTTAAAAAAAACCATTTCAACTCCCACGTAAATATCATCAAGAAGGCTATATATTATAGTGTTATTTGAACTAAATCAACTCTATTAGTTTTTAGTAATATGTTGTTAATTGACCCTTAATTGATTAGAAATATTTACAGGCAGCCTGTCTTTACACTAGAAATTCATTAAACTAGAAAAAACTTAATCAGGATTTTTTTCGTATGGACTATTTTCAGCAATTTAAGGGTCGTTTTTTAGGTGTTATGCAATTAGATGATTGTGACGCCCTATTGCAAATACTTATTCAAAATCCTGACAATTGGTATGTTTATGACACGCTGGAAACCATGCCAAGCTCCACGATCTCTGCTGATAGCTTTATTACAAAAATCAATAATATCAAGGCTATTATTGATGAAGATCACGATGAAAGATATTGTGGCATTGTGTATGTTGATGATTTAAAAAAACCATCTTTTGTTAAGATTTTCCACCCTAAAAATTTAGGAAAAACTTGTGGTAGTAGTGAGAATCCACCTATGCCGCAGTGGCTTAT
>DTUI01000027.1 GCA_012964205.1 Candidatus Thioglobus sp. | reverse complement strand
ACATTGAATACGGATTATGAGCAATGATTCCGTTATTACTATTATTGCTATTATTGCTATTGTTCCAACCGTTATTACTCCACGGACCATTACCAAAGCCTGCAGATGTATTTAGCGCTATCATTAATAATGACGCCGATACAATTTTTTTCATACCTTCTCCCCCTTTATTTTTTTAATAATAGCCTTCATTATAAACCACTTATTACTTTTCAATAGACGAAAAAAAACCAGCAACTTGTGCTGGTTTTTTTAAACAAACTAGAACTTACTTAGTAGGTGCGACAGGTGCCTGCGAACCATTCCAAGGGTTGTTAAAGTTGTTATATGGGTTGTAACCGTTAAAGTTATTAGTGTTCCAACCGTTGTTGTTGCTATCGTTGTTGAATTCATCATCAAACTCATCTACCATGTTTGACATTTCTTCCATGTACCAACGTGGATCCCAGTAGTCGTATGGATTGTAACCAAACATACCGTTATCTTCTTGGTAACCATTGTTGCTAGAACCGTTGTTCCATGGCATGTCGTTGCTGTTAAAAAATGCGTTTGCACTTAAAGAAGCAGCTACTAATGCGATTGCTAAAAGTTTTTTCATTTGTCTTATCTCCATATCTAAATTATTTAAGAAACTATATTATAACATGATAATATAAATTTACAAGCTTTATTTAAAAACCACGGCTATAAGGCCTGCTCGGCTCAACGAAATGGTAATTAGCTGGATAAGGGCTCGCTAGTTCATTGGGCTGCGATGCAGGTGCATTATTTGGATTAGAAAATGACATTGCTGCAGGTGTCATATAATTAGGTTTTGGTAAGTTTTGAGATTCAGCTTGGAACGCTTGACTAGGTGTTGGCATTTGCGACATATCGAATTGAGATGCGCCAATGTTGTAAGGTCGGTTGTTGTATGGATATCCAAGGTTTGATTTGTTGTTAAACATTTTACTGTCTGTTACCTTCTCCATCCAAAACATAGGCGTCCACATTGGCCAATCATTGTTTTTATAATCAGAACCATAGCTATTAAAGTCTAAGAATGCCTGGGCATTAACACTACTAATAAGCAATCCGGCTAATAATATCTTTTTCATAATCGTCCTTTATCTGATCTGTAATTTATAACTCATTATAAAGTCGAAGTTATGATGTATGGACACTTATAAGCTTTGGGTATAATATCAATCATGAATATCAAACAGACATTACAAGGGCTTTTAGAGCAGCGAATTTTATTGCTAGATGGCGCCATGGGCACCATGATTCAAAAGCACAAACTGAGCGAAGAAGACTATCGTGGCGAACGCTTTAAAGATTGGCATGTTTTGGTTCAAGGTAATAACGATCTTTTATCTTTAACTCAGCCAAAAATTATTCAAGATATTCATCGCTCTTATTTAGAGGTTGGTGCTGATATTGTTGAAACTAACACTTTTAACGCTACTCAAACTTCCATGTCTGACTATAAGATGGAAGAATTCGCATACGAGATCAACCTCGAAAGCGCGCGTTTAGCCAGAGCCGCCTGTGATGAATTTTCAACCGACGACAAGCCAAGATTTGTGGCTGGTGTTATTGGTCCTACTTCGCGCACTTGTTCGCTTTCGCCTGATGTTAATGATCCTGGCTTTAGAAACGTCTCCTTTGATGAATTGGTTGAAGTTTACATGGAGTCAACCCGTGGCTTAATTAAGGGCGGCTCTGACATTATCTTAATTGAAACTATCTTTGACACACTGAACGCTAAAGCGGCTGTTTTTGCCGTACAGCAAGTGTTTGAAGATGATGGTATTGAATTACCAATTATGATCTCAGGCACCATTACCGATGCCTCTGGTCGCACCCTATCTGGGCAAATGACTGAAGCATTTTATAATTCTCTTCGTCATGCAAACCCTATTTCAATTGGCCTTAACTGTGCACTAGGCCCTGATCTATTGCGCCAGTATGTAGCTGAACTATCGCGTGTTTCTAATGTTTATGTATCAGCACACCCAAATGCCGGATTACCAAATGAATTTGGTGAATACGATTTAGGTGCTATCACCATGAGCGAGCAAGTGGGTGAATGGGCCACCTCAGGCTTGGTTAATATTTTAGGTGGTTGTTGTGGATCAACTCCTGAACATATTAAATGTATTGCTGATGCGATCGATGGGGTTCAGCCAAGACAAATTCCTGACATAAAGCCAGAGTGTCGCTTATCTGGTTTAGAGGCATTTAACATTGGCGAAGAGTCTTTATTTGTGAATGTTGGTGAGCGTGCTAACGTCACCGGCTCTGCTAAATTTAAACGTCTTATTCTTAACGAAGAATTTGAAGAGGCGCTGGATATTTGTCGTGCGCAAGTTGAAGATGGCGCCCAAGTGGTCGATATCAATATGGACGAGGGCATGCTTGATGGTAAGGCAGCCATGGTTCGCTTTATGAATCTGATCGCCTCTGAGCCTGATATCTCTAAAGTGCCAATTATGGTGGACTCTTCTAAATGGGAGATTATTGAAGCCGGCCTAAAATGCACACAAGGCAAGCCGATTGTTAACTCAATTTCACTTAAAGAAGGCAAAGAAAGCTTTGTTAAACATGCACATTTATGCAAGCGTTACGGTGCAGCAATTATTGTCATGGCATTTGATGAGGCTGGCCAGGCTGACACACAAGCACGCAAGATTGAAATTTGTACCAATGCTTATAACATCTTGGTGGATGAGGTTGGTTTTCCACCTGAAGACATTATCTTCGATCCAAATATTTTTGCTGTTGCTACTGGTATTGAAGAGCATAACAACTACGGTGTAGACTTTATTGAAGCCACACGTGAGATCACTAAAAATCTGCCTTATGCCAAAATATCAGGTGGTGTGTCTAACGTTTCATTCTCATTCAGAGGTAATAACCCAGTACGTGAAGCCATTCACTCAGTATTTTTATACCATGCTATACAAGCAGGCATGGGTATGGGTATTGTTAATGCTGGTCAGTTAGTTGTATACGATGACATTGACCCAGAGCTTAAAAAAGCTGTAGAAGATGTCGTGCTTAATAGTGATGAAAATGCCGGCGAACGCTTGGTTGATATTGCGGGTAAATTCTCTGGCACTGGCGAGCAAAAAGAAAACCCTAGAGATTTGGAATGGCGCACTTGGAGTGTTGAAAAACGCTTGCAACACGCCCTAGTTAAAGGCATTACTAAATTCATTGATGAAGACACCCAAGAGGCTTTTGATAAGCTTGGTCGCCCTATTTTAGTGATTGAAGGCCCGCTAATGGATGGCATGAATGTGGTTGGTGATTTGTTTGGCGCTGGTAAGATGTTCTTGCCTCAGGTGGTTAAATCTGCCCGAGTAATGAAAAAATCAGTGGCATATTTAGATCCCTACTTAGAAGCTGAAAAAGGTGATTGTGGCATCAGAACTCAAGGCAAAATTTTAATGGCTACGGTTAAGGGTGATGTGCACGATATTGGTAAAAATATTGTTGGCGTGGTGCTTTCTTGTAACAATTACGAAATTATTGATTTAGGTGTCATGGTGCCTGCTGAAACCATCCTTGAAACAGCCATCAAAGAAAACGTTGATATTATTGGCCTTTCAGGGCTTATCACTCCATCACTTGATGAGATGGTGTCTGTTGCTAAAGAAATGACTCGCCGTGGGTTTGAATTACCTTTATTAATTGGTGGTGCGACAACCTCTATCGCGCACACCGCAGTAAAAATTGAACCTCAATATGACAAGGGTGTGTTCTATGTTAAAGACGCCTCTAAAGCTGTTGGCGTTGCCACTTCATTATTATCAGAAACTCTTAAACCAGCCTTGGTAAAAAACACCAAAGAAGAGTATGAGCAAGTTAGAGTAAGGCGTGCCAACAAAGGCAAGAGTAAGCTTGTGTCAATGGAAAAAGCTAGGGCCAACAAACCTAAGCTTAAGTTTGACAAAATCACCACACCCAATCAAATTGGTGTGCAAGTTTTTAAGGATTACGATTTAGCTGAAATATTTGAATTTATTGACTGGGTGCCATTCTTCCGAACTTGGGAGCTAGCTGGAAAATTCCCAGACATCCTAACCGATGAGGTGGTGGGTGAATCGGCCTCAGAGCTTTATGAAGACGCTAAAGCCATGTTTAAAAAAGTGATTGATGGAAAGCTACTTCAGGCCAGTGCAGTTGTTGGCGTGTTCCGAGCTAATAGTGTCAATGAAGATATCGAGCTAACTGATGATAATGGTGACGTACTAATGACACTTAACCATCTTCGTCAACAGTTAGACAAAAAAGGCAATACACCTAATTTCTGTTTAAGTGACTTTATCGCCCCGAAAGATGATGGTGTTCAAGATTATATGGGTGCATTCGCAGTGACTGCCGGTATTAACATTGATCCACTAGTGGAGGCTTATGAAGCTGATCATGATGATTACAATTCAATTATGATTAAAGCGGTAGCTGATCGTTTAGCTGAGGCTTTTGCTGAGATGATGCACTATAAATTCCGCACCGAGATTTGGGGCTATAGCACCGAAGACATCAACAACGATGAATTTATTGAAGAGAAATATCGTGGCATCCGCCCTGCTCCTGGCTACCCTGCTTGCCCTGAGCACAGTGAAAAAGATAAGCTATGGGAATTACTTGATGTTGAGAAAAATATCGGCATGACACTTACCAGTTCGCATGCCATGCTTCCAACTGCATCAGTAAGTGGCTGGTACTTTGCACACCCTAAAAGTCGTTACTTTGGTGTGGCTAAAATCAACCAAGAACAATTGGAAAGCTACGCTAGCAGAAAAGGCGTCTCTCCAGATCAAGCAGAAAGACTACTGTCGCCTAATTTAGAATAGTTTTTTTCTATTGATCTGGGTAAATACACTCAATTAAGCGTTCTACCTGGCGAGTGCAACAGCCATTGCCGCCAGTGGCAAATGTCTGATTTCTGACCTTCATAATTGTATTTGCACCATTAGCAATGGCATTAATAACATCTATTTTTTTGACTTCATTGCAAACGCATAAGTTACGCCTAAGATTCTGCTTAAGAATATCTGGAAGTTTATCTAAAGGGTTTTCTACGATTTTTGGTTTCATGCTGCTTGTTTATTTTCTATATGGCAATACACAAACAGCAAGCTTGAGGTGTTAGGCGTTAACTTCAGCACTACGCAAGTCTTTAGCAAGCTGATCTAATGATGCATTAATCAGCTTAAAAGCACCTTCAGCGCCATACAGCTTGGCAACCTCTAGCGCCTCATTGATCACAACCTTATAAGGCACTTCAAGACTGTTTTGCAGTTCGTAAACGCCTAAATAAAGCACAGCGTGCTCAACTGAGCCCAGTTCATCAGTTTCTCTAGAAATGGTTGGCGCAATGAGCTCGTCTAATGCCGTTCTATTTTTTAAGATATTAATAAACAGATTGGAAAAGAATGCCTTAGAAATTTTTCCTTCTTTTTGATTAAGAAACTGCTGTTCGATTTTAAGCACTTCGCCACCTGAAACCATATATTGGTATAGCGCTTGAACAACACGCTCGCGTGAACGATGTTTTGGTGTTATAAATGCCATGCTTAAAACTCCTGAGAGTCTGCTTGTTTCATCAGATATAGCATTTCAATCATAGCCATAGTAGCCTCTTCACCCTTGTTACCTTTGTAACCACCAGCTCGACCTATGGTTTGCTCCATATTCGAAGTGGTTAACACACCAAAGGCTGTTGGAATTTCATACTGATAAGATACATCAGCCACACCACGTGCACATTCATTACACACGAATTGGAAATGAGGTGTCTCACCATTAATCACAGCGCCTAAGGTGACAATGCCATCGTATAAATTCTTATCACCGCTCTTTTGTGAAGCTATGCGTTTAGCTAATAATGGAATTTCAAACGCACCTGGTGCGTAGAATACATTAACGTTATTTGCATCAATACCGTATTTGTTTAGCGTTTCTTGCGCAGAAGCTAATAACTTATCACCAATATCTTGGTAGAAATAGCCAACAATAATAGCAACCTTACTGTCTTTTAAGAAGTCACTATTTGCATTTTTATCAAATTGAAATTTCATTCGAATCCTTTATTTGTTTATTTCTACGTATTCACTTACTTCTAAGCCAAAGCCCTTTAAGCCGTGTAATTTTCTCGGAGAGCCTAGAATTTTCATTTTTTTAACGCCTAAATCCGATAAGATTTGAGCGCCTACGCCATAAGTTTTTATATCATCACCATTAGCATCGGGCGTACTGCGATCAATATTCTTTAAGATAGAGCTGTCACTTTGCTTTCTAAGTAGTAAGAACACGCCATTATCAGCCTTAGATATATGCTTTAACGCATCATCCACACTAAAGCTATTAGTCGCTTCTTGCAAAACATCTTTGAAGGTATCTTCCATATGTACACGAACACAAGCATCTTTATCGCCGCTAATATCGCCCTTCACTAAAGCTAGATGCGTTTCGTTGTAGATACTATCTAGGAATGAGATAAGTCTAAATGAGCCGTGCTCAGTTTTAAATTCACGCTCATTAATACGCTCTATAGTTTTTTCATTTTCAATACGATATGAAATAAGATCTTCAATTGTGCCCCATTTAATATCGTGCTTTTGAGCAAAAATTTCTAAATCATCACGACGTGCCATTGAACCATCTTCGTTAAGGATTTCTACAATAACTGAAGCTGGCTCAAAGCCTGATAAGCGCGCTAAATCACAGCCAGCCTCTGTATGACCTGCACGAATTAACACGCCACCAGGTTGTGCCATTAATGGGAAAATATGGCCAGGCTGAACAATGTCAGCAGGCGTTGCGTTAGGCGCTACAGCATCTAATACAGTTTTAGCTCTATCTGCTGCTGAAATACCTGTTGTTACACCTTCTACCGCCTCAATTGATACGGTGAAGTTTGTACCATTGGCATCGTTATTTTGCGCAACCATTAAAGGTAGGTTAAGCTGCTTACAGCGCTCTTGAGTAAGCGTCAAACAGATTAGACCACGGCCATGAGTAGCCATAAAGTTAATATCTTCCTTGGTACAAGTTGCCGCAGGAATGATTAAGTCGCCTTCATTTTCGCGATCTTCGTCATCCATAAGAATGATCATTTTTCCTTGCTTGTAATCCTCTAGGATTTCTTCAATTGTTGCTTTCATCATAATGATTATCTCTTTAATAATTGCTCTAAGTGGCGTGCAATAATATCAACCTCAAGATTGACCTTGCTACCTACTTGTAAATCACCCAAATTTGTTACTGTTAACGTATGAGGGACAATATTAAGATCAAAAGTATTATTAACAATACTATTGACCGTTAAACTGACGCCATTAATACACACAGAGCCTTTTCTAGCAATGTATTTTACCAAATTATCCGGCGCATTAATCTTAAAACGTGTCGATTCACCTTCGCTAAATCGATCGCTAACTTGTGCAACACCATCTACGTGGCCACTGACTAAATGCCCATCAATACCTTGATTAAGTCTGAGGGATTTTTCAAGATTAACGTCATCACCCTGCTCTAGCTGAGCAAAAATTGAACAGTCTAAAGTTTCTTGAGAAACGTCTGCTTTAAAAAAATCCTCACCAATTTCAATCGCCGTTAAGCACACCCCATTTACCGCAATGCTATCACCAATAGCCACACTAGAAAAATCAAAGTCAGTGGCATGAAAACTAAATACAGCACCCTTGTCATAGACAACTTTAGTTTTGATATTGCCAAGCGCTTGGATAATGCCAGTAAACATAAATAAAATGAACGATATTAAAGGTTGCTAATTTTACGCTAAATGCAATCGAGTTAGATTATGTCTTTATTTTCAAAACAATAGCAAAAGCTAGCGCCAAGCAAAACAATCAACCAGGCTAGATAAATCCAAATCATCAATAGAAGTAAAATTGACAGTGCGCCATAGATTAACTCATACACAGGGAAATACTGCATATAAACAAACATCGCATATTTAATAAGCTCTAGCAAGACTGCTGCAATAACACCTGCTTTAAGTGCGTTTACATACCTTACTTTTTCTAATGGCACTGCATAATACAAAATTGAAAAACCAATACTTGATAAAACCAACGGCGCTATTAGTGGCGCATAATCAATGACTGGTAGTTGAGAAAAAATATCTGAAGCTATAACGTAAGAGCTTAAAAATAACGACGCACCTAGAAAGATTGGACCTAAGAATAGCACAAATAAGTAAGAAACCAACCCTTGCATCCAATGGCGATGATGGGCATCATGCCAAATTAAATTAATGCGTTTATCTATCTCATAAAGCATCAGCATCACTGCAAAAATTAAAAAGCCAAAGCTAACACCTTTTAAGGATTGTGCTTGATTGATAAACTGCTGAATGTAGCTCTTGGCCACATCATAATTATGTGGCAGAACTTGATCGTACAAAAATTGCTCTAGATATTGCTGTAGCTCATAAAAGTACGGCGATAAAGAGAATACACTTAACCCCAAAGCTAAGCCAGGAACAATTGCAAATAACGCACTAAAAGAAAGTATTGAGGCAGAGTCAAAGCCCTGCTGCTCAACAAATCTTTTCAGTACTTTTGCAATCATAGGCTTATTTTTTTTGTGATTTTAAGTAATCCTCATAGTTACCAGAATAGTAATGCATGCCATCTTCTTTCAACTCTACAACCTTGGTAGATAATGAAGAAACAAACTCTCTATCGTGACTCACAAATATCAGTGTACCCTCATAATTATCAAGTGCAAGGTTAAGTGCTTCGATCGATTCCATGTCCAAGTGGTTAGTCGGCTCATCCATCACCAATACGTTAGGCTCTTGTAACATCAGCTTACCGAACAACATTCTGCCCTTCTCACCACCTGATAACGACTTAACGCTTTTGATAATATCATCTTTACCAAATAGCATTTTTCCTAAAACACCGCGCATATCTTGCACGTCTTGCTTAGGTTGTTTATATTGCATCATCCAATCAAGTACAGTCATATCTTCTGCAAAATCAGCACTGTGATCTTGAGCGTAATACCCAATATTAATGTTTTCACTCCACTTAACTTTACCCTTATCTGCCTCAAGCTCACCCACTAAGGTACGCAGTAAAGTAGTTTTACCAACACCATTTTGCCCAATGACAGCAACACGCTCTCCAACTTCAAACAAAAACTCGATATCTTTTAATACTTTTAGATCACCAAAGCTTTTATTAAGCCCCGCCACTTCTAAAACATTTCTATGCAGTCTGCGCTCTTGATTGAAGATAATATAAGGACTAACTCTTGAAGAAGGTCTAATATCATCAAGTTCGATTTTTTCAAGCTGCTTTTGACGTGAAGTTGCCTGTTTGGCCTTTGATGCGTTTGAAGAGAAACGAGAAACAAAATGCTTAAGCTCCTTAATCTTGGCTTCTTTCTTAGCATTATCAACATGCAATTTTTCTTGAATAGCTGTTGAAGCAATCATGAATTGATCATAATTACCTGGGAATGTGTTTAGTGCACCATAATCAAGATCAGACATATGCGTACAAACGCCGTTTAAAAAGTGTCTATCATGTGAAATAATGACCATAGTAGCTTTACGCTCATTAAGTACATTAACCAACCAGCTAATGGAATTGATATCCAGGTTGTTTGTTGGCTCGTCTAATAATAAAATTTCAGGATTTGAAAACAATGCTTGAGCAAGCAAGATGCGTAATTTCCAACCTGGAGCGATTTCGCTCATTAGGCCGTAATGCTGATCTTCAGGAATATCCAAGCCTAATAATAACTCACTAGCAGACGACTCTGCCATATAACCATCCATTTCAGCAAACTCCATTTCCAGCTCACCAACCTTAATGCCATCTTTATCGCTCATTTCTGGCAATGCGTAAATGCGGTCTCTTTCTTTTTTAACTTTCCAAAGTTTCTCATGACCCATGATCACTGTATCAACAACACGAAACTCTTCAAAAGCAAACTGATCCTGACGCAAAATACCTAAGCGCTCGCCATTACTAACACTTACCGTACCATTAGAAGGCTTCAACTCTCCAGTTAAGATCTTCATGAAAGTTGATTTTCCACAACCATTTGCACCAATTAAACCATAGCGGTTACCACCCTGAAATTTAATTGAAATATTTTCAAATAGAGGTTTTTCACCAAATTGCATAGTGATATTAGCAGTAGAAATCATGAGTTTAGGATGGTTTTTGAAAAACAACTATTATCCCATAATAACAATGAATATCTAATATAAATATCACATTGATTAGCAACAATCGTTAATCTGTTGGCGTATAAAATAGCAGTTAAATTACATCAAAAAATCTTTCAAAATGTTTGAAAAAACTGGATTATTGCCTGACAAAAACCTGACTATTGCCATATTGCTGCTGCTAATTTTCGGATGGATTATGTCTTTTTCAGCTTCGTTAGGGCATTTTGGTCATTATGGTTTTTTCTTAAAGCAAACTATCTACATCTCTCTAGGGCTAATGCTGGCCTTTACTTGCCTAAAAATTCCGCTATATTTTTATAAGAAATATGCCAAATATTTCTTCGTATTTACTTTGGTTTGTTTAGCGTTGGTATTTTTACCCGAGCCAATTGGTAGAACTGTTAACGGCTCAACGCGTTGGATTAATTTTGTTGTTTTTAAATTTCAACCATCTGAAATGATGAAAATTGCCATGATTTTATATATGGCTGATTTTCTTGTCCGCCATGAAAAAGACGTTAAAAAACCCTGGATGGGCTTAATTAAAACGCTTATTATCATCGGTTTGGCTGATGTTCTACTACTATTAGAAATGGATTTGGGTGCTACCATCATCATTTCTTTAACAGCGCTTATTATGCTTTTTGCTGCTGGTGTTTATCTTATGCAACTCACCCTTGTTGGTAGTGGCTTGATCAGTATGGTTGGAATCTGGCTTTATATTGATGGCTTAAATGGCGGTGTTCGATGGGCCAGAATGACTGAATTCTGGCAAATTGAACTATGGTCTAATAATAGTGAAAAAGTCTACCAAACTAAGCAAGCACTCATTGGTATTGCCAGAGGAGATTGGACTGGTGTTGGGCTAGGTAATGGCATCCAAAAATACAACAAACTTCCAGAGCCTCACACAGATATGATTTTTTCAGTGATTGGCGAAGAGATTGGCATTATTGGCATGCTGTTTGTGATTTTTACCTTTGGTTTTATTATGCTTAAGGGCTTTAAAATTGCCAAAGATGCCTTAAAAAATAGACGTAAATATAGTTCATATGTAGGCTTTGGTATTTGCACCTGGCTATCTTTGCAGTTTAGTGTTAATATTGCTATGAATCTTGGCCTAATTCCACCCAAGGGCTTTCCGTTACCATTGGTTAGTTATGGTGGATCAAGTATGGTTTTTGTATTAATAGCATTGGGAATTTTACTAAGAATTGATATGGAAAATCGCTGTAAATATTCCAAACAAAAAAAATATGTCTAGTCAAAATATTAAGCCAAACAAAAAAATACTCATTATGGCTGGTGGCACCGGTGGTCACATCTTTCCAGCATTGGCAATTGTTAATGAGCTTAAAAAGCACAATGTTGACATCGAATGGCTTGGCTCTAAACGTGGCATGGAAAATGCCATTGTGCCAAAGCATAACATTAAGCTACACAGTGTTAATGCAGTTGGGTTGCGTGGTAAGAACTTAATCAGCCTAATCAAAGCCCCTTTTCAATTGGCATTAGCAACCATTGAGGTTAGTAAAGTTTTCTTAGTTGTTAAACCTGATGTGGTTTTAGGTATGGGTGGTTTTGCTTCAGGCATTGGCGGATTGATGGCTTGGGTTTATCGAGTGCCTTTATTTATTCATGAGCAGAATTCAATTCCTGGCACTACCAATAAACTATTGTCCAAAATATCCACGCAAAGTTTTCAAGCGTTTGATGGCGCTTTTAATTCGTCTATCAATGCGCTAACAGTCGGAAATCCTGTTGCTTTTAATGCTAAAAAATCAGGCACTGGTAATAAAAAATTAAACCTGTTAATTGTTGGTGGTAGTCTAGGCTCAAAGCCCATTAATGAAGTGGTCACTAAACTAGCAATTGGCCTTAATATCTGGCATCAAACCGGGCAATTACATTTTGAAGATGTTCAATCTCAATACAACAAAAAATCTATCAAAATTACGCCATTTATCGATGATATGGCTAAGGCTTATGCTTGGGCGGATGTAGTCTTGTGTCGAGCGGGTGCAATGACAGTATCGGAGCTTATGCTAAGTGCCACACCAAGTATATTAATTCCGTTGCCACATGCTATTGATAACCATCAATTCCATAATGCTAAAATTTTGGCAGATGCAAAAGCTGGCATTCTTATTGAACAAAAGAATTTGAGCGTTAAACTACTTGAAAAAACTTTACTTAACCTAGATAAAGAAGCACTTGAAAAGATGTCTATTAACGCCCTCGCATTGGCCAAGCCTAACGCTGCAGTTGAGATATCTAAGTATTTACTTGATGCATAAAAAAACCGCAATAATGCGGCTTTCAGTTTAATCAACAGTTAACGCAAATCATTTCCATTCAGTACAAGAAGTTACCTCGTTAATATTACCAAATCGATCTGACTGTTTTTTAGTAATACAACGTCTTTTACGAACTTTTGCAGGAACTTGAATAATACGATCTACATAAATGATTTTTTCAACGATAATCTCTTTGACTGGATTTTCATTATTACAGATATCATCTTTGATAATTTCTAGCTTTCGCTTGGCTTTTTCATGCTGCTTGTCTGACCAAATCTGCACGTCACTTGGAAGATCAGCCAAAATCCCCATGCTTGAATCTACCACGCCACCAAGACAATTACCCAAGTGTTCAAGATTATCATAACCAGCATTACAGCTTTCAGAATCTGAATTCACATTAAAAGAAAAAGATGCGAAAATTAATGCACTTAGTAATTGTTTTTTCATTGATTATTCTCAGTTAAAGTTAGTGACTCATATTTAAGCCAAGTGTTTCAAATAAAGCTTTATCGCTACCAGTATCGGGATTATCAGTTGTTAAAAGTTGTTCACCATAAAAAATGGAATTAGCACCAGCAAAGAAACACAAAGCCTGCATTGCCTCACCCATATCGGTACGCCCTGCTGACAATCTCACTACAGATTTTGGCATCATGATTCGCGCAACAGCAATCGTTCTTACAAACTCACTTTCTGTTGGTGGCGCTACTTTTTCAAATGGCGTGCCTGGAATAGGCACTAGCAAATTAAGTGGTACGCTGTCTGGATGCTTGTCTAAATTTGCCAAAGATCTTAGCATTGAAGCTCTATCTGTTTGTTCTTCACCTAAACCCAAAATACCGCCACTACAGACGTTAATATCAGCATTCTGTACAGATTCTAACGTATCTAATCGATCTTGAAAAGTACGAGTAGTAATCACGTTAGGGTAATTTTCTTTAGAGGTGTCAAGGTTGTGATTGTAGTAATCTAGTCCTGCTTCTTTCAGGGTAAATGCTTGCTCTTGAGTAAGCATACCTAAAGTTACACAAGTCTCCATGCCCATGGCTTTAACGCCTTGAATCATAGGGATAACCTTATCTAGACTTTTATCAGTAGGATTTCTCCATGCAGCACCCATACAAAAACGTGTAGCACCCTGGTCTTTTGCAGTTTGAGCCTGCTCCAAAACTAAATCAATTTCCATTAGTTTTTCACGCTCAAGACCTGTGTCATATTTAGAGCTTTGAGAACAATAAGAGCAATCTTCTGGACAGGCACCAGTCTTAATATTAAGCAAAGAGCTTACCTGAACATAATTTGGATCAAAATTATCTCTATGAATTGTGTGTGCTTTGAACAATAAATCATTAAATGGCATAGCAAATAATGCTTCCACTTCTTCAAGCTTCCAGTCGTTTCTTATTTCTGTCATAAAGATATTAAATGAATAAATTAGACTGATTATTTTAACTCAATCTAATTACTGTAGACGTAAAAAAGCCGTGCAATTGCACGGCTTTTTTATCAGTAGAAATTAACTATTACAAGCTGTAATACATTTCATACTCAACTGGGTGAGTTGCACAACGTAATGCAGTTACCTCTTCCATCTTAAGAGTGATATAAGAATCGATCATATCATCAGTAAATACACCACCTGCTGTTAAGAAGTCACGATCTGCATCAAGAGCTTCTAACGCTTGATCAAGTGAAGATGCTACTGTAGGGATCTTCGCCTTTTCAGCCTCAGACAATTCATATAAATCTTCTGTAGCAGGCTTACCCGGGTCAATCTTGTTCTTAATACCATCAAGGCCGGCCATTAACATTGCAGAAAACGCTAAGT
>DTUI01000026.1 GCA_012964205.1 Candidatus Thioglobus sp. | reverse complement strand
GAATTTTTCCCGCAACCAAATCACCCGTAGACAAATTAAAGCGTTTAATTTGATTGGGGGAAATATAAATATCATCAGCTCCTGATGTGTAAGAATCGTCACTCGATCTTAAAAATCCATAGCCATCTTGCAATATATCAAGTGTACCATCGCCGATTACCTCTTCATTATTGGCTGCTTTAGCTTTGAGAATAATAAAAATAAGGGTTTGTTTTTTAGCGCGAGAAATATTTTCAGCACCTAAAGATTGTGCCAATTCTAATAATTCCTCTGGGGATGATTTTTTTAGTTCTGATAGTTTCATGGATTGTCCGATATGGATGAAAGGAGATGCTAACCAGAATGGTTAACATCGATGCGCTTAGCGCGATATAAGTTTTTTTAAATTAAAATTTTATTATAAAAAAAACGATTCACTTTTTAGATGAAGCGCCTATGTTTTAAATACTTGCGTCAATAAAAGCACTTAATTCTGCCTTACTTAAAGCACCCATTTTGGTGGCTTCAACTGTGCCGTCTTTAATAATCAACATTGTTGGAATACCGCGAACACCATATTTTGGCGGTGTTTGGTCGTTTTCATCAACGTTAATTTTAGCAATGGTAATCTTGCCATCATACTCATCAGCAATTTCGTCTAATACTGGTGCTAACGCTTTACAAGGGCCGCACCAAGGCGCCCAAAAATCTACTAAAACTACTTGTGATGAATTAATAACATCGGCTTCAAATGAGCTATCCGTTACTATTTTAATTTTGTCATTCATATGTTTGTGTAATGTTTGTCTGAAAGGAATAAATCACAGCAGAAGAGCTGTTTAGGCAAATTATATCGATTATTTAACCTTTATGCTATTATTTTACAATTTTTCTTCAAGCGCTTGCTTTAGTCGTTTTTCTTCTACTATGCTCAATGGTTGTTTTTTAGCATTACTAATAAAGAAAATATCTTCCACACGCTCGCCCAAAGTTGTAATTCTAGCATTTACTAGGTTAATATCAAGCTGATGAAAAATATAGGCAATGTTAGACAATAAGCCTTGTTTATCAATCACATTAACCTCTACTTGAGTTAAATTCCATTTTTCATTATGAGAAAAACTAATTTTCATTTTATGATCAAAATGACGATGCGCTAATTTATCACCCGCTTCTTTCACACTTAGTGTCTTTTGACTAAGCCCGTCTTCCACTTCTTGGCTAATATTGATTTGATCCAGAATGTCATCTTGCAAAACACTAATAGTATTGTAAGCTTTATTTTCTTTCGTCGTTAAGATCTTCGCATCAACAATATCTAAACCTAATTTTTCAATAATACTCACTAGTTTAAAAAACAAGCCTTTTGAATCATTACCATACACAAAAATATCTACCACGTTTTGTTCGGATAAACGCGATACAACTCTGACCTTCTTATCCGTTGGTTTCATCACTAGCCACAAGTGCCACAAAATATCTTCCACCTCATAACGCAAAAAGTAATCCTTAGGTAATGATGAAAAGACTTTTTCAACTTGCTGAATATCGTGCCCCTGCTGATCAATTTGACTTAAAACTAAATGTTTAATTTGTTCAATCTGTTTTGTAACACTTGGAGGCTTGGTTGCCCCACTTAATAAATGTTCTTTAGTTTTATAAAACAATTTTTTCAAAAGTGCATCTTTCCAGTCGTTCCATAAATCAGCTTTAGTAGCGCGAATATCTGCCACTGTTAGTAAATATAAAAATTCTAAAAATTGTACTGAGCCAACCACTTTAGCAAATCGATCAATTACCTCAAAATCTTCTAAATCTTGTTTTTGCGCCGTTTGTGACATGAGTAAATGCTGTTCAACCAGACCTGATACCAGCGCTATATCGTCCGATCTTAGCTGGTGATGTTGACAAAAAATTTGGGCATCTTGCGCACCTAAACTAGCGTGATCACCACCACGACCTTTAGCAATATCATGAAACAGTCCTGCCAATAACAACAATTCTGGCTTGTTGATGGTTTTGGCAATTTCACTAGATAACTCAAATTCTTTAGCAAACTCAGACACAAAAAAACGTCTTAAATTACGAACCACAAATAACGTATGTTGGTCTACCGTATAAGCGTGAAATAAATCATACTGCATCAAACCTGTTATTTGACCAAATGCAGGGATATAACGTTCTAAAACACCATAGCGATTCATCAACTTTAATGCTTTATTAACTCCACGTTTTTGTTGTAATAACTCAATAAATAAACGATTATTTTGGCGTTTCTTGTAATAATTCTCATCAATTAAATCTAAATCGAGCTGCATTTGTCTGAGCGTTCCAGCACTTATACCCCGAACATAACTATGTTTAGCAATCAATAAGAAAATTTCAATAAAGGTCGTCGGCTGTTTTTTAAAAATATCATCGCTGGTGGCTTGAATATAACCATAACTGATAACAAAACGCTCATTAAGATTTTGCGTATGTAGGATTCGATCTTCTAGTAGCTGCAACAAAATATCATTCAGACGCGAGACCTTGGTCACCGTACGATAATAATCTTTCATAAATTGCTCAACTGCCATAGAATCTGTATCAACATAGCCCAACATGCTGGCCACTTCTTTTTGATACTGAAAAGCAATTCGATCTTCTCGACGTTTGGCAATCACGTGCAGGGCAAAACGAACCTTCCACAAGAACAATTGGCCTTGTTTCAATAAATCGTATTCATGCCTACTTAAGTAAGATTTATCAACCAAATCAGACAAAAGGTTCACGTCAAAATACCATTTTGCTACCCAAGCAACAGTTTGAATATCCCTTAACCCACCAGGGCTTTCTTTTAGATTGGGCTCAAGGTTGTAAGCCGTATTTGAATAATTAAGATGGCGGTTATGTTGTTCTTTTTGTTTTTCTACTAAAAACGATTGGGATGACCAATTGCTCGCTTTAATCATCGATTTCATCTTTAAAAATAAAGCGTTTTTTCCAATCAATAATCGAGATTCTAATAAATTAGTAACAACACTTAGATCATCAATTTCTATCTCACAGTCATTAATATCACGTGTTGCATGCCCCACCTCTAAACCAACATCCCACAAGAAAGTTAAAAATTTAGAAACACCTTCCTGGTGTTGTTCGTGCG
>DTUI01000025.1 GCA_012964205.1 Candidatus Thioglobus sp. | reverse complement strand
ATGACTGGTAGTAAAATTTATTTATGGCAAAAGTAAAAATAGAATTTGTTTGTAGGGGGTGTGGTGCATCGCAATCACAATGGGCTGGGCAATGTCTTACTTGTAAAGAGTGGAATACGTTAGAAGAGGTGGTGGTATCAACGGCCACATCTTCAAAGCCTGAGAGTCTTAAAGACTTACCAGCTTCAAAAATACAAAATTTATCAGATGTTAAATCTGAACACCGTGAAAGGCTAACTACTGGCTTAACAGAGCTTGATCGTACTTTGGGCGGTGGTCTGGTAGATGGATCAGTTGTGCTGATTGGTGGCGATCCTGGTATTGGTAAATCAACCCTTATCTTGCAAGCGATGGCAGCTATTAATAAAACCAACACAACCTTGTATGTAAGTGGTGAAGAGTCGGCCCAGCAAATTAGTGATCGCGCTATTCGCTTAGGTATTAATGAAGATATATTGCTACTGAGTGAAACTCATCTAGAAAAAATTATTAAGCTTGCCAAAGAGGTTAAGCCAAAAGTAATTGTGATTGATTCGATCCAAACCATGGTGACAGACGGATCAAACTCTGCACCAGGCTCAGTTACTCAAGTACGTGATTGCGCCGCTCAACTTACTCAATTTGCCAAGCAAACTAATACCATCTTACTAATGATTGGCCATGTGACTAAGGGTGGTGCACTGGCTGGCCCAAGAATCCTTGAGCATATGGTCGATGCAGTATTGTATTTTGAGGGTGATGCAGGCGGGCGTTATCGTATTATCCGCGCGGTAAAAAATCGTTTCGGTGCGGTGAATGAAATCAGTGTATTTGCCATGGGCGAAGCCGGCTTAAAGCAAGTTGAAAATCCTTCGGCAATATTCTTATCCAATCAAGCCAAGCCTTCGCCAGGATCAATGGTAATGGTTACTCGAGAGGCGACGCGTCCACTGATGATTGAAGTGCAAGCTTTGGTTGATCAGGCGAGTGGCAACCCTAAACGAGTATGTGTGGGTTTGGATCAAAATCGCCTATCCTTGCAGTTGGCTATATTGCACAAGCATGGTGGTGTAGCTACGCATGATCAAGATGTATTTGTGAATGTCGTTGGTGGTATTAAGGTAAATGAAACTGCATCTGATTTGGTGGTGATGTTAGCAATTATGTCGAGTCTTAGAGATCGAGTTATTCCGAATGATTGGATTGCATTTGGTGAAGTGGGTCTTACTGGCGAGGTTCGTCCGGTTTATAATTCGATTGAGCGCTTATCAGAGGCGCAAAAACACGGATTTAAGGTAGCGATCATACCAAAGGCTAATCTACCTAAAAAGGCGCCTAAAGGGCTAAAAATCGTTCCTGTGGAATATTTGTATCAGGCCCTACAATATATGAGCGAGAATACTTAATACTTAATATTTGATTTATGCTTTCTTTGACTGACTACGCATAAGAGTGTTATAATTTTTTTCAATTCAATTTTGAAACTAAACAAGGGTAGACAATGAATAAATTTATTTTAGGAATTTTACTAACGATAGCTTCTGTATCTTCTTCTGCAAATTTTGAGTCAGTGTGGGAAAAAAGTGTTGGCTGGACTATTGAAAGTACGAAAATCATAGATAGTTTTGAACATGAGAATGGCAGAGTAGAGTCTGCTTTTCAAGGTTGTGAAGTAGGTAGGAGTATTTATTTCCGTGATGATACTTATGTTACTTGTAATACTAAGGGGTATCAGTATGCTCACGCTCCAACTGCAATATTGCTTAGTAAGCGTGTTTCTTATGGAGATCAAGCTTCTAAGATATGGAGAATGATCGTTAATAACGAGATGTACGGAATAGAATAGGTTTTATAAAACCCAGTTAAAACTATAAAAAACCTAAGAGTTTCGCTCTTAGGTTTTTTTTGTTTATATTAAAGATCAACGCCTTTTTGAGCTTTGATGTTAGCCCTAAAGGCATGCTTGATATCTTTCACTTCACTTACAGTATCAGCAATTTCGATTAGACTGTCTGCGGCAGCTCGACCCGTAATCACCACGTGTTGATCTTTTGGGCGATTATTTAATGCATCTAGAATTTGTTGCTCATCAAGATACTTATAGCTAATCATGTAAGTAAGCTCATCAAGCACCACCAAATCAATAGATTTGTCTTCTAGGTAGCTTTGCGCCTTTGACCAAGTTTCAACTGCCATAGCAGTGTCGTAGGCTTTATCTTGCGTATCCCAAGTAAAGCCGGTTTTCATAAAGGCAGTTTGAACATTGGGCTGTTTGGCTAAGAATGCATCTTCACCCGTATCTTGTACGCCTTTTAAGAACTTGGCAATACCTACCTTCATATCGTAACCCAACGCACGACACACCATACCTAGGGATGAAGAAGATTTACCTTTGCCGTTACCGGTTAATAGGACAATAATGCCTTTATCAATATTAGCTTCTTCTATGCGATTATCAATATGTTCTTTCTTGCGCTGCATGCGCGCTTTATATTGATCATCAGCCATGTAGGGTTACTAGTCTTTCTGAGTAGAGAAAAATGGAATAAATGAATAACGGTGATTAAGCGTAAAAACAATTGATACCGCAATCATCCAGTAAAGTACTGGGGCTATTTCAACCAATGACCATTGTTGTGCGTAAGCTGGGAAATTAGCCCAGCCTGTTTTTGCATAAGTGGCAGTAAAGAAGTAATAGCTTGATGTTGCAATCAGCCACTGAGTGCTCGCCGCTGCAACAATAATTAATGCGTTTTTTACAATGCTAGTATCGATATTTAAACTACCAATGTATTTACCTACCCAGAAGATTCCGTAGTAAGTAAGTGGTAGTACGCTATAAGCAGGGGTAATACAGTTGGCACTAATACCTTCATACACAATGGCGTAGTTATCAATTGCAATAGCACTGATAATAATCAAAAAAGCCACCCAAAATTGACGTAAGTAGATGCCGGCAATAAATAAAGCTGGAATGGTGAAATCAGGCAAATGCACAATGCTTGATAGCCAGTTAGAGTGTCCACGCGTAGCAATCATTAAAAGCACCATGATAAACACAGCGAATAGCGTTCTAGTTTTGTTGATTTGATCTGTCATTTGAAATCCTGTTAATTCAAAGTTAATAGTTTTATTATAGCCAATGTTATTGCCAATCGGTAAAGACAAAGCCGTCACGTTCAACAGTTTCACCTTGGGTGATACTAATAGGACTGTTAAAGTTTGGCGAATCATACACAAAGGTATGAAATTCTCCATTTTCCCCAC
>DTUI01000024.1 GCA_012964205.1 Candidatus Thioglobus sp. | reverse complement strand
AGGTCATTGTGTATAAGCCGTATAAAACAGCAATTATTGAAGCCCCGATGGCCATAATTAGTATATCCATTATTACTTTTCTCCTCTTAGTTATATTTTATAGTTTTCTCCCGCGGAATATTCTATCACAAGTAACTGATTTTAAATTAAAAAAAAATGGCTCGATAAACGAGCCATTTTTTAGTTAGTATTTCTTTATTTATTGGTGTTAATCTTTTTTCCAATAGTTGGTTTCAATACCCTCTCCAAGATCAGCCTCAACTAATCTTGATCTAAGTTTGAGTAACTTTTCTAATAGCGCAGGCTCTGCTTCTTCATAGCCTTTTACATCAGGCACTCGTTTAACAACAACACCTAATAATTCTGTAATTGCATTACCAATTGAATTTTGCGAAATAGTCACAATTAACTTGCCTTGGTCGTTGCGATAAATCAACTGCTTAAAGGCTGGTTGCCAGCGGATTGATGATGCAAATTTAGGATCATCAATACAACGGTCTCGAACTTTTTTTGCTGCTGATAAAAAACAAGTGTTAAATAATAGTGTGTTTTCAATTAAATCAGGAAAATACGCCTCTTTAGGTACTGCTGAATTTCTACATGACACTTGAGAAAAGAAAGTTCTGTAAAAATCAAGAAACCCTTTCAAAACTAAATCATACTCATCCCAAAATTTAACATTTTTTAAGCTTTCGATACCGCCTGTCACTTCCCAACTTGGCAGTCCTTGTGGATAGCCAGTTAATGACAGACTTGAAGCTTCACCAGCAATAGGTTTAAGAATTTCAAAATCAAGCTTTGATTGGAATTCTGCATAGACATCTTCCATGTAGTTAGCAAACAATGAATGTTGACCACCATCAGTTAGATTTGGATTTTTTGGATCTGATAGCTCTGCATTTTCTAATTGCTTTTTATCAAACACAATGAAGTGATTATGAAGCATGCGAATACTTGGCACACCTGGAGAGGTGATTGGCCAAGTAGAGTCAAGTGAAGCTTCACCAGCCAGAATCAAGTGTTTATCAGCATCAGGAAATTCCTCAAGCATAAAGGCAATGATAATCTGGTTCATACGATTCCAAGTGTTTTTAACATTGGCTGGAACTTGAGTACGACGCACAGGACGACCTAATGGATTTAGCACACTTTTTGAAGTGTTATAAATGATCGAGCAGTCAAATAAGTTTGAGTGGCCTAATGCTTTTCTATAAAGAAGAAGGTCATTATCATTGGCAAGCAGGCCATTATTTTGTGCAAGATCAGCTAAATTTTCAGACGAGTTGAAAAACTCATTTGGCTTCATACCTTCTGGCACATCTAGTGGGATAGGTCTAAAGGGAACGCTTATTTCTCTTGGTCCAATTTTATTCATAATTTATTCTGTAAGGTAAATATAAAAAAAGGCTCATGTCATTATGACATAAGCCCTCAGTTGTTTCAATAAATGTAAATCTATCCTAGATGTGAGTAAACACGATCTCTGACTTCGTCAAGTGATCCAACACCAGTAGCAGCACCATATTTTGGCGCATTATCATTGCCACTCATCCAAGCTTTGTAGTAATTTACAAGTGGTTGAGTTTGCTCATGATAGACTTCTAGGCGTGAACGTACAGTATCTTCATTGTCATCAGCACGTTGCACCAACGCTTCACCCGTAATGTCATCAATACCTTCAACCTTTGGCGGGTTGTAGACAACATGATAAGTACGACCAGAAGCCAGATGGGCACGACGCCCCGACATGCGGGCAATAATGTCAGCATCAGGAACCTGAATCTCCACAACATAGTCAATCTTAACATTGTCAGTTTTCAAAGCTTCTGCTTGAGCAATAGTACGTGGAAAGCCATCAAACAAAAAACCATTTTCACAGTCATTTTCTAGAATTCTTTCCTTTACAAGGCCAATGATAATATCATCAGATACTAAGCCTCCAGCATCCATTACTTTTTTAGCTTCAACACCTAAAGGTGTGCCCGCTTTAACAGCAGCACGAAGCATATCGCCAGTAGAAATCTGAGGGATGTCATACTTTTGGCAGATATTAGTTGCCTGTGTTCCCTTGCCTGCGCCTGGTGGCCCTAGTAAAATTACATTCATGATTGTTTAATTCTTTAGTTAGAATTAAACTTCAAAAGCTGGAAGTTTTTTTGCAACCATTTCTTTCTTCATGACAACGTAGTCTGGAAGGCCGTTCTTGTATGGAGGGTAGTTTTCACCTTCGATTAATGGCTGTAAGTACTCACGACAAGCATCAGTAATACCAAAACCATCTTCAGAGATGTATTCCATTGGCATCATCTTTTCAACGTTAGCAATGTCTTTCAATTCGCCCATACCAATTTCCCAAGTGTATGGGTTGTTAGATGTACGGATGATAGCAGGCATAACTGAGTTTTTACCTTGCATTGCAAGTTCAACTGCCGCTTCACCTAATGCATATGCTTGTTCAACATCAGATTCTGATGCTAAGTGACGTGCTGAACGTTGCAAGTAATCTGCAACAGCCCAATGGAACTTATGGCCTAATGCTTCTTTAATTAAGTTAGCTACAACTGGAGCAGCGCCACCTAATTGTGCATGACCAAAGTCATCACGAGTACCTTGCTCAGCTAAGAATCTGCCATCTGGCCATTGCGTACCTTCAGATACAACAATTGTACAGTAGCCGAATTTTTCAACGTTTGCATCTACTTTAGCTAAGAATTTCTTTTCGTCAAATTTAACTTCAGGGAATAAGATAACCACAGGAATTGAATCATCTAATAAGCCACCAGCAGCAGCGATCCAACCAGCATGACGACCCATAACTTCTAGTACAAAAATCTTTGTTGAAGTTGCACACATTGATGCTACATCAAAACTTGCTTCCATCGTAGAAACTGCGATGTATTTAGCAACAGAACCAAAACCTGGACAGTTGTCAGTAACTGGTAAGTCGTTATCAACTGTTTTAGGTACGTGGATTGCTTGAATTGGGTAACCCATAGACTCAGATAACTGAGAAACTTTTAAACATGTGTCAGCTGAATCGCCACCACCGTTGTAGAAGAAATAACCAATATCGTGAGCTTTGAATACTTCAATCAGTCTTTCGTATTCAACTTTATTAGCCTCTAAAGATTTCATCTTGTAACGACATGAACCGAAACCACCAGAAGGTGTGTGCTTTAAAGCTGCGATATCAGTGTCAGACTCTTTAGACGTGTCAATTAAGTTCTCCATTAAAGCACCAATAATGCCGTTTTGACCAGCATATACCTTGCCGATCTTGTCTGGATATTTGCGAGCTGTTTCAATAACGCCACATGCTGAAGAGTTGATTACTGCAGTTACACCGCCTGATTGTGCATAAAAAGCATTTTTCATGGTTG
>DTUI01000023.1 GCA_012964205.1 Candidatus Thioglobus sp. | reverse complement strand
GCAATCTTATCTTGCTCTTTGCTGCTATTTAGTCGTCGCTCTTCTTGTGGGTTAGAAATAAAGGCAGTCTCCACCAATACTGAGGGAATAGCTGGCGTTTTTAGAACAACAAATCCTGCTTTTTGTGGTTTTTTCTTATGCAAATGTCCAATCTTTTTTAATTGACTAAGGATGTTTTTTCCAAGTTTTTGACTTTGAATATCGCGATCTTTTCTGGATAATTTCCAAAGGATTTTATCCAATTGTTTGTTGCTGCTAGTTGTATGCTGATTAACGCCAAATTGATCCGCAGTGTTTTGGGTTTGCTCTAAACGTCGAGCAAATTTAGTTGAGCCACCATGTTTTGACAGCGTGTAAACTGAAGCGCCACGTGCTTTGCTGCTAAGCACTGAATCTGCATGAATGGAGATAAATAGCGTTGCTTTGTTGGCTTGAGCAATTCGGATGCGCTTGGTTAGGCCAACGTAATAATCTCCTTTTCTGGTTAATATTGCTTTCATGCCACGAGTTCTATTAATTTTTTTGGCTAATTTTTTGGCAATACTTAAGGTGATACGTTTTTCTTGTGTGCGTTTTCGCCCAATGGCCCCTGGGTCTTCACCGCCATGTCCGGCATCGATTAAAATTATTTTGGATTGAAGGTTTTTCTTGGTTGGTTTTTCAATCTTGCTAATGATTGCTTTGCTAGCTTTGTCGTAAATATCAACTACCAGTCTATGATGCTTGTATTTAATATTTGGCAGTAGTGTGTAGCTTTTTATTCGATAAGAATTGTTCATCTTAAAGGTAAGTTGATAGCCTGATTTATTACGTTTTATGCGAGTTTTTAAGATGCGATGATCACTATAAAAAAGTTTTTTATAGGTATCTTGAAGTATTTTTGATTGACGGATGCTTAAAATAAAGTGGCCTTTATTTTGCTTGATTGAAAAGCTAACGCCGGGATCTGTATCAATAACAATTCGAGTGCGCTCAGGCGAGCTCCAAAACCGAAAGTCATATAAGCTTGTTTTGTTATCTGCGTAGCAACTACTGCCTAATAGTAATAATCCAACAGCTAGTGTGATGAATTTACGCATGCTAGTAGTTGTTCGCCTGTATTGCTGTGAGTGGTAATGGCTAAAGTTCTAGCCTCATCTATGCCTGTTATATTGATCACCATATCTGCCGGTTCAATAGCGCCGTGACCTAGTTCTGCCCATTCAATTAGCTGGATATGCCCCGGAGCTGAGTATTCACGAATACCGATGTATTCTAGCTCTTCAGGATCGCTTAGTCGGTAACAATCAAAATGATGAATGCTTATTTTCTCATTGACATAGCTTTCAACCAAAGCATAGGTTGGGCTTTTAACTCGATCAAAGCCAAAGGTCTGAATAAAGCTACGGGCTAGTGTGGACTTTCCTGCACCTAGGTCGCCTTCTAGGTAAATAACTAATGCTTGATCAATATTGCTAGTGCAGTGTGCTAGTAACTTAGCAAAGTCTTTGGTGTGGGTTTCATTATTGCAGGTAATCTTCAAAATAACTGCCACATGTAGAGACTAAATACACTGACCAACACCACACCTTCAAAACGATTAATAACGTGTTTTTTGCCAAATTTATAGGAAACAATAAATAGCAGAACGGTTAGCAAAAGCATAATTGGATAGTCTCTATTGAGCACCTCTACTGGCACATCAGAAGGGTGGATTAAACCTGGAATAGCAAGTACTGCAATGGTGTTAAATAGGTTGGAGCCGATCACATTACCCACGACCATTTCATATTGCTTCTTAAGCACACTAGCAATAGAAACAGCGAGCTCTGGCAGGCTAGTGCCTAATGCAACAACGGTAAGGCCAATAATTAGATCTGAAATACCATAAGCTTTTGCGACTTCAACACCACCCCAAACCACTAATTTTGCACTTGAAACTAGCACAATCAAGCCGACAATAAGCATAATCCAGGTTTTTTTGGTTTGGCTTTTATCGATTGGTTGCTCAAGGTTATCAAATTCATGATGGGTATTTTTTTTAGCCTCTTTAAGAGTGTAGGCTAGAAATAATATCAACAGAGTTAAAAGCATCAGACCATCTGTTACATCTAAACGACCATCCCATAATAGTAAGCCGGCACACAAGGTTGCCACCATTAAAAACACCCACTCTTTTTTAAGAATGTCTTCATGAACTTTAATAGGGGCGATGATGGCGCTAATGCCTAGCACTAAGGCGATATTGAAAATATTGGAGCCAATTGCGTTGCCAATACTAAGGCCGGTATTACCATCCATTGCTGCCAAGCCAGAGACTAGCATCTCTGGGGCAGAGGTACCAAAGCCAAAAATAAGCAAACCAATAATAAGTGGAGAAACCTTGAAGATATTAGCAATTTTGGCACCGTTTTCAGTGAACTCGTCAGCACTCCAAATTAAAAGTACGAAACCTGATAATAGGGCGAGAATTGGTAGTAGAATATCGGGCATAGTGATTTTATGTTTATTTTTTAGATATTATAAAGGCCGTACAGTAAAAGATGAGTGAAACAGAGTTTTTAATTGGCCGTAGCGGTCTTGATTTGGTTGATGATTTTTATCCAGAGGATCTACCTAATGAATGGCGCTTTGATTACTATTCGACTTTGTTTAAAACTTTGTCTTTACCAATCGATACGCAGGAAGATCTAGATTCAATTTTTGAGGAGTTAGAAGATTCCGATGAAGAGTTTGAATTGGTGCTTTCTATTAGCTCCAAGCAATTAGCCAGCGCTAGTGATTTGGCTAATTTACTCGATTCGGTGTCAGAATATCGCTCTTTATTTGTATTGTTTTGTGAATTGAAGCATCAACTTGATGCGGATGTTATTGCCTTGTTGAAAGATTATCGAGTTGCTTTTCAATCAGATCAATCGTATAAGCTAGATTATCAGTCTCAAGAAGTTGTAGGCAAGTATCTGTATTATTCACACATTCCAGTTTTGTATACAACTAGCAGTTGGGATGAAAAACAAATGCGAGCCTATGTTGAACAGGCAGCTGCAATCAACACCCGTACGATTCTTATTTGTAAACATGCTGAAAGCGGAGCATTGAATAAAATTAGAATAATTGCAGAAATTCTGGGTTTTTAAAAGGTGAACGTTTTACTAACTCGCCCGCTTGCCCAAGTGAAAGCGCTTGAAGGATTAGTTGCTGATAGTGGCCACACACCGTTGTTATTTCCAACACTTGAAGTTAAGCCTATTCAAGCAACATTATTGCGTAATCAATATGATGCAGCTATTTTTATCAGTGCAAATGCGGTTGAACATGGGTTAACGTTATTCAATCAAGTTCAGACTAATAAAATCTTCACTGTTGGCGCGGCAACGGCTAAAAGGCTTAATGACTACCAAATCACAGTTGATGATTTTCCAAAAGAAAAGCCTTCTAGTGAGGCGTTACTGGCGCTTAAATCAGTCTCAAAGTTGCACGCTAAAAATGTATTAATTTTTAGGGGTAAAGGTGGTCGAGAAACACTAAAAAATGGCCTTGAAAAAAGCCATAATCAGGTTGAGTATGTTGAGGTGTATGATCGAATAACTTGCGAGATAACACCAAAGCATAAAGTAATTTTGAATAGTTTTTTATCTGATAGTCAAGGTGTTATAAGTATTACCAGTAATGAAAACCTTGATGGTTTGATCTCATTAGCAACTCAGTTAAACCAACTGGCTCAGTTAAAGACTTACCCATTAATTGTACTGAGTCAACGTATTAAGAAATATGCCCTGTCACTTGGATTTGAACAGGTGTTGGTAACAGCAGATATTAGTGACCAAGCCATTGTTAATGTATTAGAAGATATAGATAGACTTGACAAATAGTCTAAAGTTGATTAATTTAGTCAACAATAAATGATATTTTTTGGGGAGAGAAAATAACATGATTAAACTTAGTGTTTCACAGGCGGCTCGTCGATTAGGTGTAAGTCGTAATCATATTCAAGATCAAATTAGTTCTGGGAAGCTGCAAACTCATGAAGGATATGTGACAATGGACAGTATTCGTTTGGCTTATCCTTCTCAAAGCTTGCATTCAGAGCGCGATGCTCATTTACTTAAATTACAAAAAATTAAAGCCAATGCACTGTACAAGGCCGGTGCCGCAGATACCATTAAACAAGAGAACGAACAGGCACTGATGACGGTTATTGCATCTTTAAAGTCTAAGCTTTATAAAGAGGAGCTTAAAAATGAGCATTATAAAATGGTGTTTTTGGAGCTTAGTGAACGCCTAGACATATTAGAAAAATACTGTCATAAACAAGACAAACAGCATTTACATAATTTACAAAGTTGGGTTAATCAGCAATCACATTAAGAGTTTGGCTAACTGTAAAGAAGGTTGAGATTTATTCATTGAATAAAAATGAAAATTATCAACACCTTGAGTTTTAAGCTGATCACACAAATTGGCAACTACATCAAAGCCAAATTCTCTTAGAGATTGCATGTCATCACCATAACCTGACAAGCGCTTTTCAATCCAGCGTGGTATTTCAGCGCCACACATGGTTGAAAATCTCATTAGTTGGTCATGGTTGGTAATTGGCATGATACCTGGTGTAATTGGTGCATCAATGCCTTGTTTTTGAACTTCATCAACGAATCTAAAGTAAGCATCCGCATTGTAAAAATATTGTGTAATAGCGCTATCAGCACCGGCTTTAATTTTATTAACAAAATGTATCATATCAGTCTGCATGTTTTTTGCTTGAGGGTGCATTTCAGGATAGGCGGCAACCTCAATATGAAAGTGATCGTTAAATTCTGTGCGGATAAATTCAACCAGCTCATTAGCATAATGAAAATCACCAATATCACGAACACCTGAGGGGATATCACCACGAAGAGCAACAATGCGATTAATACCCGCATCTTTATACTGATTTAATAGGGTCAAAATTTTAGATTTTTCAGAATCGATACAAGATAAGTGTGGTGCTGCAGGAATGCCATCGTTAGCTTGAATGTCCAATACAGTTTCTAGGGTAGCATCCTGAGTGGTGCCGCCAGCACCAAAGGTGGTTGAGAAATAGTGTGGATTAATAACCGACAATTCTTGACGAACCTGTCTAAGATTTTGTTTACCTTGGTCAGTTCTTGGTGGGAAAAATTCAAAACTTAACTGCATTTGTTCTCAACGTTGGCTAAAAATAGAATAATTATAGCTTATTTCAAATCTATAAGAGAACTTCGGTTCTTTTGTCTATTGCTCGACATTCGGGTAAAATGATCCAATTTACTTAGTTCAAAATTATAATTATTTATGTCAAAAAGCGATTACATTGAATTAGAAGGCGTGGTTAAAGAAAAATTACCTAATACAACTTTTACGGTTGAATTAGAAAATGGCCACAGCATTCTAGCGCACATTTCTGGAAAAATTCGTAAACACTACATTCGTATTTTGCCAGGAGATAAGGTAACTGTTGAAATGACACCTTATGATTTGACCAAAGGTAGAATTACCTTTAGACATAAGTAAAGAAAGTTTATTGCCGATGTGGTGGAATTGGTAGACGCGCCGGATTCAAAATCCGGTTCCTTCGGGAGTGACGGTTCGATTCCGTCCATCGGCACCATATTAATAAAAGAGTAATGATTATGGAACAAGCAGATTTATTTGCACAAGCTTTAAACCTAACCATGTTTGGTATGGGGTTTGTTTTCTTGTTTTTGACTTTATTGGTTTTTGTAACCAAATTAATGTCAGCCATTATTCAAAAACTTCAAGCTCGATCGGCTAACAAGCCAGATCAAGAAGATAGTACAACAACTCTTGATCAAGAACTTGATGAAGAGACCAAGTTTGTTATTGAACAAGCGATCAAGTTGCACAGGGGAGCATAAGGGTCATGCTAAATTTTTTAAGGAATATGACAAAAAAATCAAACAATGCACAAGGTAAGAAAGTAGAGATTACTGAGCTTGTTTTTAGAGATGCACATCAGTCCCTATTGGCTACACGTATGCGTATTGATGACATGCTACCTATTGCTGACAAGCTAGACAAAATTGGCTATTGGTCAATGGAATCATGGGGTGGTGCAACATTTGATTCGTGTATTCGTTATTTGGGCGAAGATCCTTGGGACCGTATTCGTGAAATTAAAGCGGTTATGCCAAATACGCCACAGCAGATGTTATTGCGTGGCCAAAACTTATTAGGATATCGTCATTATAGTGATGATGTAGTGCGTAAATTTGTTGATCGTTGTGCAGAAAATGGCGTGGGTGTATTCCGTATTTTCGACGCTATGAACGATGTTCGAAATCTTAAAACTGCGGTTGATCAAGCAGTTAAGTTAGATCAGCATGCTCAAGGAACTATTTCTTATACGGTTAGCCCTGTGCATAATATGCAAACGTGGATTGACATGGCAAAGCGTATCGAAGACATGGGCGCACATTCATTGTGTATTAAAGATATGGCAGGATTATTACAGCCATATGTTGCCTATGATTTGGTTAAAAAGCTAAAGGCAACGATTGATATTCCAATTCAATTACATGCTCATGCGACTACTGGCTTATCAACTGCAACAATTATCAAGTCGGTTGAAGCGGGCATTGATCGTGTTGATACTGCCATTGGCTCAATGAGCATGACTTACGGCCACTCTGCAACCAACTCTATTGTGTCAATTCTAGAAAATAGCCCAAGAAAAACAGGGCTTGATTTACGAAAATTAGAAGAGATTGATGAATACTTCCGCCCTATACGTTGTAAGTATTCGAAGTTTGAGGGCTCTTTACGAGGCGTGGATTCACGCATCTTATTGTCTCAAGTGCCAGGTGGCATGCTGACCAATATGGAAAACCAACTGCGTGAGCAAAATGCTGCTGACAAGATGGATGAAGTAATGGCAGAAATTCCACGTGTGCGTAAAGACTTAGGTTACTTGCCTTTAGTTACACCAACTTCGCAAATTGTAGGTACACAGTCAGTGCTTAATATTTTAACGGGTGAGCGTTATAAAACAATCACTAAGGAAGCTGCAGGCGTATTAAAAGGTGAATATGGTGCAACACCAGCACCAGTTGATCAAGCATTGCAAGCTAAAGTATTAGAAGGTAGTGAGCCAATTACTTGTCGTCCTGCGGATAATATTGCACCAGAGATGCATATTCTTGAGCAAGAATTTGACAAAATTGTGGCTGCCAAAGGTATTAAATTAGCTGCTAATAAAATTGACGATTTAATGACATATGCCCTGTTTCCGCAAGTTGGTATTTCATTTTTAGAGAATCGTGGCAATGCTGATTTCTTTGAGCCTGCACCACAAGAAGGTGAAAATTGCGCCACACCTGATAGTGAAGAGGGTACTTATACGGTTTCATTTAAAGGAAATTCTTATACAGTTGATGTATCTGCTGGTGGCGATATTACTTCTATGAAGCCTGCTTCAGCAGGCACAGCAGCACCTGCAGCTGCAAAAGAAATCGTTACTGAGGTGCCAGCCACAGGCGGTGAGCCAATTGGCGCACCACTTTCTGGCAATATTTGGAAAGTAATGGTATCAATGAATCAAAAGGTTAATGAAGGCGATGTATTGGTTATTCTTGAAGCCATGAAAATGGAAACTGAAATCAAAGCTGCTAGAAGTGGCGTGGTAACTGAAATTAGTGTTAAAGAAGGTGATACGGTTAAAGTTGGCCAAACCTTAGTATCATTAGCGTAATTATAAAGAGTCTGATATGGAACAATTAAATTCACTTTGGCTTAATACTGGCTTGTATCAAATGGTTTGGGGTCAGGGCTTAATGCTACTGATTGGCATGCTGTTGTTGTATCTTGCCATTATTAAGAAATTTGAACCATTGTTATTATTGCCAATTGGTTTTGGTGCAATTTTGGCTAATATTCCAGGCGCAGGTATTGCAGAAGGTGCTGGTATTTTGCACGTGTTTTATGTTGTTGGTATTGAGTCAGGCGCTTTTCCATTGATTATCTTCATGGGTGTCGGCGCATTAACAGACTTCGGTCCTTTGCTTGCAAACCCAAAAACTTTATTACTAGGCGCTGCTGCTCAAATTGGTATTTTTGCAACCTTGTTGGGTGCTATGGGTTTAACTGCATTAGGCTTGTTTGACTTTAGTTTAAGAGATGCTGCAGCGATTGGCATTATTGGTGGTGCCGATGGCCCAACCAGTATTTATGTGGCCAGTAAGCTTGCACCAGAATTATTAGGTGCGATTGCTGTTGCTTCATACTCTTATATGGCGCTAGTGCCTTTAATTCAGCCGCCAATCATGCGTGCATTGACAAATGAGAAAGAGCGTCAGATTGAAATGGTTCAGTTACGTGAAGTGTCTACAGCTGAAAAAATTATCTTCCCAGTTATGTTGTTGATGTTGGTGGCGTTATTATTGCCAGATGCAGCACCATTACTTGGTATGTTTGCCTTTGGTAACTTAATGAAAGAGTCAGGTGTGGTTGATCGTTTGAGTGATACAACTCAAAATGCATTGATTAATATTGTGACTATTTTCTTAGGCTTGGCAGTAGGCTCTAAGTTGATGGCAGATACTTTTCTACAACCTGAAACATTAGGCATCTTGGTATTGGGTATGACTGCATTTGCAATCGGTACGGCTAGTGGCTTACTAATGGCCAAGCTAATGAACCTATTCAGTACAAATAAAATTAACCCGTTAATCGGTTCTGCTGGTGTATCAGCCGTACCAATGGCGGCACGTGTGTCAAATAAAGTTGGCTTAGAATCAAACCCTCACAACTTTTTGTTAATGCATGCGATGGGTCCTAATGTAGCCGGTGTTATTGGCTCGGCTATTGCAGCTGGTATCATGATTCAATTATTAGGATAGTTTACTTTTTTGATAAAGTAGGCTTGTTTTAAAATCAATTCATCCAAAATACATACATTATGCAACGTACTTTTTTAAAAGCTAAATTACATCGAGTTACTACAACAGCTTCAGAGCTTGATTATGAAGGCTCATGTGAAATTGACGGCATCTTGCTTGATGCTGCTGGCATTAGTGCTTTTGAACAAATTCAAATTTATAATATTGCAAACGGCAATCGCTTTACAACGTATGCAATTCGCGGCAAGGAAAATACTGGCGTGATTTCAGTTAATGGCGCAGCAGCACATAAGGCAGCAGTTGGTGATTTGTTGATTATTGCTTCATATGCCAGTTATGATGAGCATGAAGTAAAAAACTATTCGCCTAATTTATGTTACGTTGATGACAACAATGTCCTAACTAGAAAAAGTTCATCAATTAGCTAAACTGACCGTTTTCTAAAACTAGCACCTTCTGCATTTTTTCAGCAACTTTTTCGTCATGTGTGACGACGATCAATGCACTATCATGAGCTTGGTTTAGCTCAATCATTAAGTTGAGCACTTCAGTGGCATTTTTTTGATCAAGGTTGCCAGTGGGCTCATCAGCTAGCAAGCACTTGGGTTTAGTAATCAAAGCCCTAGCAATAGCAACTCGTTGGCGCTCACCACCAGATAGCTCACTTGGCAGATGATTAAGACGATGCTCAAGACCAATTTTGGTTAATAATTCAACAGACATTTGTTTGGCTTGCGTATGATTTAGACCTTGAATCAGTAGTGGCATCATCACATTTTTTAAACTATCAAAATCTTTTAACAAGTGGTGAAACTGATAAACAAAGCCTAGATTTTCAGCTCTAAGCTTAGTGAGTTGGTTTTCATTTAAGCCAGATAAATCAGTGTTGTTAATTATTATTTGGCCACTACTTGGTTTATCGATAGCGCCTAGTAAATTTAGCAAGGTTGATTTTCCACAACCCGATTGCCCAAGAATGGCAAGTGATTGCCCTTGATGCACTTCTAAATTTAAATGACTAATGATCTGATTGGCATGTAAACCATCTTCATATTGATAATTAACATTAATACAGTTAATAATACTATTCATGGTTCAGCACCTTAGCAATTGATACTTTTCCTGCACGTTTTGCAGGATAGATGGAAGCTAGAATAACTAAAACAAAAGCGCCTACTGCCACTGTGATAATGTCATCCAGGTGTATTTCAGATGGGAATCTATTAATGTAAAAAACATCCTTTGGAAAAAATTCAAAACCAATAACCGATTCAATGCCGCTAACAATATACTCAATATTTAGTGAGAGTAAAACACCTAATATTAATCCAATAATAATGCCTGCAATTCCAATTGTGAGTCCCTGGTAAAAAAAAATTTTAACAATGCGCTTTGGTGTCATTCCCAGTGTTCTTAATATGGCTATATCTGCAGTTTTATCGGTAACAACCATGACCATCATAGAAACAATGTTAAAGGCGGCCACAGCGACTATTAGTGATAAGATAATGCCAATCATTTGTTTTTCAAGATTAAGTGCCTTGATAAAATTAGCTTTTTGTCGCGTCCAATCGACACCGTAGTATTGGTGAGCGCCCAATGTATTAACAACTTCTTGGGTAATTTTTTTAGCATTAAAAATATCATCAACCTTAAGTCGAATACCAGAGACTTTATCTTTCATTGAATAAAGTTTCTGTGCTTGATTGAGCTGTATAAAGGCTAAGTTGTTGTCATATTCATTAACACCTGCGTCGAATATTCCAGTGACGGTAAAACGTTTAAAGCGTGGCAGAATGCCAATAATGCTAGAGGATAATTCTGGCGTGAGTAGGGTGACCTTATCACCTAAGGTTGCGCCTAGCTGGGTGGCCAATCCTGCCCCAAGCAGGATGCCAGACTTAGGTAGTTGACTATCGCCATGTTTCATTTTTTCAAGTAACACAGAGGTTTGCCTTTCTAATTCTGGAATAACACCGCGAACACTAATGCCTTGAGCGCTATTACCTGCGTTCAATAGCGCGTATTGTTCAATGTAGGGGGAAGAGCTAATTACATTTATATGTTGATTGATGGTGGTTTGGGCGTCCTTCCAATTTGAAAGATTGCCATCATACTCACTTATATACGAATGTGAAATGGCGCTTAATACGCGCTCTCTGAGCTCTTGATGAAAGCCATTCATCACTGACAAAACTGTCACTAATGTCATTACCCCAAGAATCAGACCAACCATAGAGACGCCTGAAATAAAGGAAATGAAGCCTTTTTTGCGATTAGAGCGCAAATACTGGTTAGAAATGTCAAATTCAATACTCATAGTGTTGATATTTTGTCATAATTAGCACTTTATAAAACGCTAAATAATAAGGGGAGAATATGTCAAAGGTAGCAATCAAAGATAGAGTTGATCAGTTAGGTGATTTTTTAATTGAGGTTTTTCATGTTGTTGGTTTATTTGTTATTGGTGGCACGATTGTCTGGTCGGCTATTGGTGAATATTTAATCATCATGCAGCACGAATCTGGCTTTGCTTCGCTTAAGGATATTTTGCTATTATTTATCTATTTAGAGCTTGGTGCAATGACCGGTGTTTATTTTAAAACTCATCGATTGCCGGTGATTTTCTTAATTTTCATTGCCATTACAGCCATTACCAGATTCCTAGTTATTGATATGAAAGAGCTTGTGTCTACGGATAAATTCAACGTGTTGATTATGGTGGTATCAATTATGATTCTAACCATTGCTGCAGGGTTTTTAAGATTTACCGATAATAAATACAAAAACTCAAACGAGTGTTTTAAATAACATTCAATGGACTTAAACAGGCGAGGTGTTGTTAATTATGCACTGTTACCAATCTCTGGATTTTTTTATGTTTTAAGTAAAATCCGGAAAGCACTCTATCGGTTAGGTATTTTTAGAGTTAATCAGTTTGATATTCCTATTGTTGTGGTGGGCAATATAACGGTTGGCGGTAGTGGTAAAACACCTGTTGTTATTAAGCTGGTTGAATATCTTCAACAACAAGGCAAAAAAGTTGGTGTTGTTTCTAGGGGGTATGGTGGCTCGCATGAGTCAGGTAGTTTGCTGGTTGATTCAAATTCCAATCCTACTGTCTCAGGTGACGAACCATTATTGATCGCTACGCAAACAGGTGTAGCTGTAATGGTTAACAAAAATCGATCTGAAGCTGTTACAGATTTACTAAAACAGCAAGCGCTCGATGTCATTATTAGCGATGATGGATTACAACACTACGGCATGGGTAGATCAATAGAGGTTGTTGTGGTTGATGGTAATAGGCGCTTTGGTAATAATTTTTACCTGCCTGCTGGGCCGCTAAGGGAATCACAGGCCAAACTTAAACAAGTTGATTTTGTTATTAATAATGGCTCAACGTTTCCTGGAGAAATCCCTGCTAAGTTAATGCCGGTTTCATTTGTTCATTTATTGAGTGGCAAAGAGTTCTCATTAGATTATTTTAAAGGTCAATATTGTCATGGTGCGGCTGGCATTGGCGACCCTGATAGATTTTTTAATACACTAGATGGCCTTGGTGTAAAAGTGAAAAGACACGCTTTTATGGATCATTATCAATATCAAGCTAATGATTTAAAGTTTGAAGATAATCATCCAATAATTATGACTGCGAAAGATTGGGTAAAATGTAAGAAGTTTGCTAATGAACAGATGTTTTACTTAAAAGTAGATCTAGAAATTAGTGAAAATTTTTTAAACAAACTTCTTGCAAAATTATGATTGATGAAGCCTTATTAAAACTATTAGTTTGCCCAAAATCTAAAGCTCCTTTGAAGCAAGTAGGCAATGAGCTAATTTGTGAAACTAGTGGCTTAGCTTACCCAATCGAAGATGGTATTCCAGTTCTGTTGGAAGAAGAAGCTAGAAAGCTAGATTAGCAGATGAGTTTTAGTGTCATTATTCCTGCTCGATATGCATCTAGTAGGTTACCTGCAAAGCTATTAAAGGATATTCATGGTAAGCCGCTGATTCAGCTGACTTATGAAAACGCCATCAAAAGCCAAGCAGATCAGGTTATTATCGCGACTGATGATGAGCGTATTATGCGAGTCGCACAAGGATTCGGTGCACAAGTTTGCATGACCGATGATCATCACACTTCTGGCACATCAAGAATTGCACAAGTATTAAGTGAGCTTAAAATTGCAGATGATGAGATCATTGTTAATGTTCAGGGTGATGAGCCCATGCTTGATCCAGCAGTGATCAATCAAGTGGCTAATAATTTACAAGATAGTCAAATGCAAATGGCAACACTGTGTGAGCCAGTTATTGACGAGCAGCAATATTTAGACCCTAATTGCGTCAAAGTAGTTTTTGATAAGTTCGGCAAGGCGTTGTATTTTTCTCGCGCACCCATTCCGTTTTTTAGAGAGCAACAAGATTTTGATCTATCTCTTTGTCATAAGCATATTGGTATTTACGCTTATCGTAGTAAATTTATCAAGCAATATTTAAAGATGGATAGCTCTCGATTAGAGCAGGTTGAGCGCTTAGAGCAATTGACAGTGCTTAATGAAGGTTTTGACGTTCACGTGGCTAACGCCTGTGGAGAGACAGGTTTTGGTGTGGACACACAAGATGATTTAGATAAGGTGCTGACAGCATTGGCGCCTAGCAAAGGTAAGAGTTAAGAATGAATATTATTAATGGCAAGAAAATTGCACAAAATTTACGTAACGACATTGCAGCAAAGGTTAAGCTGCTAAATCGCGCACCTGGCTTGGCAGTTATTTTGGTGGGCGATGATCCTGCTTCTGCTGTGTATGTGCGCAATAAAGATAACGCTTGCAAAGAGGTTGGGTTTTATTCAGAAAAAATCAATAAACCAGGTGATATTACTCAGCAAGAATTACTTGATGAGGTGATACGCTTAAACAACGATGACAAAATTGACGGTATTTTGGTGCAGTTGCCACTGCCAGATCATTTAGACGCAAATTTAGTCATAGAGACGATTTCTCCTGAAAAGGATGTGGATGGCTTTCATAGTGAAAATATCGGCAAACTCATGCAAAATAAGCCTTATTTACGCCCATGTACACCCAAGGGGGTGATGACAATGTTGGCGACAACAGGAGTTGATTTAGTTGGTAAGGATTGTGTGGTGGTTGGTGCCTCTAATATTGTTGGTAGGCCAATGGCCATGGAACTTTTAAATGCACGTGCAACGGTTACAATTTGTAATAGTAAAACTACAGATTTATCAAGCAAGTTAAAAAATGCTGATATCGTGGTTGCAGCCGTTGGCATTCCGAAAATGATCCAGGGTGATTGGATCAAACCTGGCGCTATTGTGATCGATGTAGGTATTAATCGACTGGATAGTGGCAAGCTAGTGGGCGATGTGGATTTTGATGCTGCTAGTGCTAATGCTGCATGGATGACACCGGTGCCTGGTGGTGTTGGTCCAATGACCATTGCAACCTTACTTGAAAACACATTAACCGCATACCAAAATAGGAAATAAGACTATGAAATTATTATTAAAAGCATTTAGAAATGGCCTAGGCGCATTGATTGCACTAATCAGTCGTTTGATCCCCGTTAAGAAAGTTAAAAGGAGCGCTCAAGAGCAAGAAGCTGTAAACAATAAAGCCAAAAACATTGAGCTTTATCAATTTTTTGCTTGCCCGTTTTGTATTATGTCACGACGTGTTATAAGAAGTCTAAACATTAAGATTGTAACGCGTGATGCACAAACTCGTGGTGGTGCTTATCGTGAAGAAATGATGAAAGAAGCTGGCAAAGTCCAGGTGCCTTGTTTAAAAATCACAGACGGTGATACAGTTAGCTGGATGTTTGAATCTGCTGATATTAAAACTTATCTTGAGAAAGAGTTTGGCTAATAGAATCTATGGTCAAGCTCTTGCCTAGTATTGAGATCTAATTACAGGTTTGTAATGTCAAATTTGACCGGTTCTGCTTGAATCACTTTTGGTACAAAAATAACATTACCGTATAAAGAATAGCCATTTTTACTTGCCATATCATTAAGCGGTAGGTTCATTTTTTCACCTTCATCGTTAATCACTAGCATGCCATTATCAAGCTTGATATGGCCCACTGGACCGCCAACAAAAGTCTGCAATTCATCAGTACCGAATGATTTATTATCATCAATTGGCTTAATGTTGATAGGATCGCCTGTTGGGTGATAAAGTACGGCTGATGGCCAATTGTATTCTTCTGACATAGGGATCCTTAGTTGGGTAGAAAGTCTTTTAATTGTTGAATGCTAGTATCAAGCTGTGCTTGTGAATTGGCAATAATATTAATATGACCAAGTTTTCTATTTTCACGCTCAGTCTTGTCGTACAGGTGTAAGCTTGCATTGGCCATATTTAGCACAAGATCTGTTGGGCCGATTTTACCAATGATATTAATCATAGCGCTAAAGGCATGCGTTGGCGATGTGTCACCCAAAGGCATGCCACTAATTGCACGAATATGGTTTTCAAATTGTGAGGTGTGGGCGCCTTCAATACTCCAATGGCCAGAGTTATGCACGCGTGGCGCCATCTCATTTACCACAAGGCCATTTTCGGTTTCAAATAGCTCAATGGTAAGCACACCAACATGATCCATCTCATCTAATAAAGTCTGCATGTAATGCTCTGCTGTTTCTTGTACTTTAGAGTCAATCGTCTGCGCAGGTGCAATGGTAAGGCGCAAAATTCCATCATGGTGTGTGTTTTCAACCAAAGGATAATACTTATGATCATTGTCAATGCCGCGAACTGCAATCAATGAAAGCTCGCGTTTAAAATTAACAAACCCTTCTAAAATTGATTCAACACCCTGCATACTGTCAAATGCTTCTTTAATTTGATCTGTATGACGCATTAAAAATTGACCTTTGCCATCATAGCCTTCAGTCGCTGTTTTTAAAATAGCAGGCAAGCCTATATCGCTAACTGCCTTTGTAAGGTCAGCTAGGCTGTTAACCATTTGATAGGGTGCGCAAGGGATATTTAGTTGATCAAAAAGTGCCTTTTCACGGCCGCGATGTTGGGTGGTGAATAGGGATTTTTCACCCGGATATACAGGGATATCTTTATTGATTTCTTTAACGATTTCAACATCTGTGTTTTCACTTTCGTAAGTGATCACATCGGCAAATGCAACTAATGATTCGATATTTTCAGCATTATCCTCAAGGGCAAACATATGTCCTAAAAGGCTAGCCGGTTCATCGTTAGTATTACCAGAAAATCCAAATTGATGATTTAAAGGATAGCCAGAAATCGCCATCATTCTGCCAAGTTGGCCTGCACCAAGTACGCCGATTTTCATAGTTTATGCTGAAGGGTTTGGGTTGTCTAAAACATCTTGCGTTTGTTTAGCTCTAAATGCTACTACTTTTGCGCGTACAGAGTCATCCTCATTGGCGATAATTTGTGCTGCCAAAATACCAGCATTTTTAGCGCC